>JAFLJO010000158.1 GCA_022712975.1 Desulfocapsa sp. | reverse complement strand
TTTAAAACAGACAAGTGATCCAACTGCCTGTTTACCACTGGTATTTGATATGTCCAGACATTCAATGTGGTCAGGAATAGTATCAAGGTGGAGAAGTTTTTCCATGGAAGCTGCAAGTCCCTGCCAGGAACGTTCTTTTTTCTCCTTTTCATCAAAGACATGAGCGGCATTTGAATTTGCCATCTGGAGTAATTGCACTTTATCGCCGCGTTGAGGAACATTCAAATTGACTATGCTACCAAGAAGTTCTGTGTAATGTTCCTCGAGAATTTTCGAATCTTCAACTGGAAAGGGGAGTAGTATCTCCTTGGCCGGGATGGTTTTAGAATCATAATATTGACTAAGTGCCTGTGAAAGTATGGTAGTGTCATTCTCTACAGGATCACTGATGAAGAAATTGCGACTGTTGGTGATTAATCCTTCCCTGACAAAAATCAGCGCAATGGCGACAGAGGTTCCCTGTCTTCTATAGCCAAATACATCCTGATTTTTAAAATGGGATGAAACAATAATTTGTTTTTCCAGGGTTTTTGCAAGTGCAGCTATCTGGTCTCGCAGTTCGGCTGCTCTTTCAAAGAGAAGAGCTTGTGAGGCTTTTTCCATTTCCTGTTTAAGGTCACTCACCAGACTTTTGTTTTTTCCTTCAAGCACCATGATAATTTTTTTTACCTGATCCATATAAAGTATAGGATCAGCAAGGTCAACACATGGACCAAGGCACTTTCCCATCTGTAAATTAAGACATGGTCTCTTGCGGGGACGAACCTTATTTCCCTTACATTTCCGCAAAGGAAACATATTGGAAAGAAGTCGTAACGTTGCCCACATTGAAGAACTTGATGAATAAGGGCCAAAGTATTTAGCCCCGTCTTTTAACCGTTTACGAGTCATGTGGACGCGTGGCCAGGTGTCCTGGACGGTCACTTTAATGAGCGGATAGTTTTTGTCATCACGTAGAAGAATATTATATTTTGGTTTATGCTTTTTTATAAGTGATGCTTCCAGAAGCAAAGCCTCTTTTTCGGTGTTTGTGAGCAGGGTATCAACTTTGTGCACTTTTGTGAGCATAACCGTTGTCTTGTTATGATCAGTTCCTGAAAAACGGGAGTATGAGGTGAGTCTGTTTCTGAGGTTTTTTGCCTTTCCAATATACAGAATCCGTGACTGTTTATTGAGCATCATATAGACACCGGGAGTCTTTGGGACTGTTTTCAGGAAGTCTGTGGGGAACATGTTTTTTGTTTATGTATCTATTCTTTCGTTTGATTGTAAAAGTTTTGAATTCTCACCCTAAATAGCCACCACAGTAATTATGATGTTAGATCTTTACAAGGAAAGCCCTGGATGGTTTACAAAAAAAAGATTTTTGAGTATATAATCTTCACAATTATATATTTTCCAGGTGCCGCATACAATACGGTGAAAAGGGAATACGGTGAGAACCCGTAACGTTGGGCCAACGCTGTAAGCGGGGACAATGGTCACAGAGGAGCCACTGTTGGAAGTATCAATGGGAAGGCGTGACTTGAGAATGATCCGTAAAGTCAGAAGACCTGCCTGGAAAATAAGGATAAAGTAGTCCGTACAAGTCCGTAATACATCTAAAGATGTGTTACGGACTTTTTTTATGCCCAAACGGAAACAATATAGAATATAGGAGAACTATTATGGAAACTCAAATTGAACTCGCCAGAAAAGCAATTATCACCAAAGAGATGACTCAAGTCGCTGAACAGGAAGGACTGGAGGCAGCCTGGATTTGTGAACGGGTTGCAGAGGGGCGGATTGTTATTCCAGCAAACCCAAATCGCAAACAGCAAAATGCAGTGGGCATAGGCTTTGGGCTACGAACTAAAGTGAATGCGTCAATCGGAACATCATCAGATATTGCCGATTTTGACCTTGAGGTACGAAAAGCGAGAGTTGCCGAAGAGGAAAAAGCAGACACCCTGATGGAACTTTCAACAGGTGGTAATCTTGATGAAGTTCGACGCATGATTTTGGACGCCTGCTCACTTCCTGTCGGAAATGTGCCATTGTATCAGGCATTTTCTGAGGCAGGCAGGAAGTATCACAACCCCAATAAGCTGGACAAAGAATATCTTTTTGAGCTTATAGAAAAACAGCTTGAAGATGGCATATCCTTTATGGCGATTCATTGCGGAATAAACAGATATTCTATAGAACGGCTGCGGAATCAGGGGTATCGCTATGGAGGACTTGTTTCAAAAGGGGGGACTTTTATGGTTTCCTGGATGGAATATAACAACTGTGAGAATCCGCTTTATGAAGAGTTTGATAGAGTTTGTGCTTTGATGAAGAAATATGATGCTGTTTTATCACTTGGAAACGGAATAAGGGCAGGTGCTATTCATGACAGCCATGATCGGGCACAAATGGCAGAGATGGTGATTAACTGTGAACTCGCTGAACTTGGACGTGATATGGGTTGCCAGATGATGGTTGAAGGGCCGGGGCATGTACCACTTGATGAAATAGAGGGGAATATCATGCTTGAAAAACGAATGAGTGGAGGCGCACCCTATTATGTTCTTGGGCCATTACCCGCGGATTCAGGTGCTGGGTATGACCACATAACTTCTGCAATAGGTGCCGCTAATTCAGCAAGATATGGTGCTGACTTGATCTGTTACATTACCCCTGCTGAGCACTTGGCGTTACCAAATGAAGATGATGTTAGAGAGGGTGTCCGAGCCACAAGGTTAGCTGCGAGAATCGGTGATATTGCAAAATATCCGGAACGTCGCGAGCTTGAAAAAAAGGTGGCTCTCAGTCGCCGTGATATGAATTGGGATGAACATTTTAAGCTCCTCATGTTTCCTGAAAAGGCAAAAGAAATACGACGGTCAAGATCTCCAGAAAATCAGAAAACCTGTACAATGTGCGGTGATTTTTGCGCTATGGAACGTGGGGTAAGTCTTTTTGCTGACGATATAAAAGGAGATAAAAAAGGGGATAAACAGAAGGTGGTATCGGTGGAATCGGCTGTGACGCACAAAAAAAATGCTTAGAAGATTCGGATTGACCCATTTTTATTGATAATTCGTTATCTAAATCATGGTTTGAAATGATTTTTGTTACTTGAGGAAAGTTTCATGCTATTTTCAATAGCTGTGGCTGTAATTATGGCATCACCTAACCGAACATTGGATGATAATGTATACTCTTCAACGTATATAAGTGGGATGAGCTGATGAAGAAAAAAGCATATACCAGCGAAACACTAAAAAAACCTTTTCGCTGTAACTTATCTATTCTTATTGGTTTTATTTTCAGTGCTTTGCTCGTTTCTCTAGGTCTTATTGTCACGTTGTATTCCTATGAAACCCAGAAAAAAGCAACGCTTGAAGCCACAGAAATTATATTTGAACTGAGCTCAATACACACAGAGGAAAAACTTTCAGGTCTTATTAATTCTGTAAAAAGCTTTGTTTCAATGTCATCGGTTCTGAATAGCCTTGGAGCCGGTGAAGTAGAAAAAATGTCTGTTCTCCTGCCCTATTTCAACCAGTCTTTCATCACTATTCCATGGATGGAGTCAATCTATGTTGGATACGGTGACGGGTCATTTTATATGGTTCAGTCCATAAGGGATAAAGAACAGATTCGCCAGGCTACTTCTGCACCTGATCTGGCAGCGTACAGTATGAAAATGATTCCGCCGGCATCCGATAAAAACAGGAAGGTTCAGTTTTCATATTTTGATTCTGAGCTCACTCTTTTAGGCACAAGAGAGGACGATTTCAGGGGTTTTGATCCCCGGGAAAGGGAGTGGTATAAAAAGTCGATATCAAACAATGATATTGTAATTACAGAGCCATATCTTTTTTTTACAACTCGAAAGGTGGGTGTTACCGTTGCCCGTTCATTGCTGCAGGGGGCAGGAGTTGTGGGTGCCGATTCTGCTCTTAGCGACCTTGGTGTTCTTCTGCAGGAACAGAAAATAACTCAGTCTACGCAAATTGTGCTACTGGATGTCAAGGGTAGGGTTATATTAAGCGCAGATGAAGCTGATTTGATGAAACTTCAGGAATTAAGAGCTTCAGTTCATGGGGGGAGTTTACATGTTAAAGATCTTGACAATAAAGCAATCAATGCCCTCTACAAAAAAAGCATTGCAACACAATTTGCTGGTGGACATGTTGTAGAAGTTGATGGGGGCAAATGGTTTGGGCATATAAGACAGGTTGCAGATGATACCGGAAAAGGATTTTATATCGCCACAGTAGCACCTTTTGACGAGTTGATGAAAAACATTCAGGCAACAAGGAAACGGAATTTTCTAATTATCCTTTTGGTCGTAATTGCAGCTCTCGCCATTGGTATTTATTTTTCACGACGCATTGCAGAACCATTACGGGCTCTTGTCACTCAGGCTGAAAATGTGCGAAATTTTAAGTTGGATGCTCCCCTTAGCATTCAATCAAGAATTTGTGAAGTTGATCAACTTGCCTCCAGCATGACAGTGATGCAGCAAGCAATCAATCGTTTTGTGGAGATTGCAAGAGCCCTGTCTGCTGAAAAACAGATGGATAAAGTTCTGGAGATGATCGTGAAAGAGGCGCAGTCTGTTACTGGTGCAGATGGAGGTGGGATAGGTCTGGTCAGTGATGATGGAAAAAGTTTTTCCTATGTTCTGGTACGTAATACCAAATCTGCTGTGTATTATGGTGAGGGGAAGATACCTATTGACACCATAACCCTTGGTGATAAAACAGGAAAACAGACACTTGAAGCATCTGTTATTAAAAATGCACAGACTAAGGTTGTTGATGATGTTGGGGGTTCCTTGTCAGGTGTGGCGCTGCCAATCCTGCGATTACATGAGAAAGCAGAATATTGCTGTGATTCACTTCTCATAATCCCTCTGTTAAATCGCCAGGATGAAGTGATTGGTTTGCTCCATCTGGTGAATGCGAGAGATGAGAGCAGCGGTGCAATTATCGGTTTTTCAGAAGACAAAACAGCCTACGTAAAAGCTCTTGCTTCAAATGCGGCATTGGCTCTAGATAATAATCGGCTTATTCGTGCTCAGAAGGATCTTTTTGATTCTTTCGTCCGTCTGATAGCGGGGGCCATTGATACAAAATCACCATATACCGGAGGACATTGTCAGCGGGTACCTGTGATTGCGGGTATGCTTGCAAAAGCAGCCTCCTCTGCAACACATGGCCATTTTGGAAATTTTGAACTTTCAGAAGACGAACGCTATGAGCTGTATGTTGCGTCCTGGCTTCATGATTGCGGAAAGGTGACTACTCCCGAGTATATTGTGGATAAGGCGACAAAGCTAGAAACCATTTATAACCGTATCCATGAAGTGCGAACACGTTTTGAAGTTCTCTGGCGTGACACCGATATTGTATTTTATAAGGGACTTCTGGAGAACCCTGATCAGGAATTTCAGCTAAAAGAGAAACGGGATACCCGCCGACATGAGCTACAGGATGACTTCTCCTATATTGCAGAATGCAATCTGGGTGGAGAGTTTATGGAACCTGACAAGGCAGTGCGTCTGGGGAAAATTTCCAGGCAGACATGGCAACGAAATTTTGATAATCGTTTGGGGTTATCCAGTGATGAAGAAGCCAGAACCAATATGGATCTACACGTTTCTTTACCGGTTGCTGAGACATTATTGGCCGATAAACCCGAGCATATTTTTCCCCGGCTTGATGACGGAAATCCCTATGGTGATAACCCCTGCAATATAACCATGGAAGTGCCCGATCACAGGTATAACCAGGGGGAACTGTACAATTTATCCGTTGCTAAGGGTACCCTCACTGAAGAAGAACGTTACAAAATTAATGATCATGTTGTGCAGACCATTGAGATGCTGCACACCCTTCCTTTTCCTAAGGAAATTAGACGAGTTCCAGATTGGGCAGGCAACCACCATGAAAAACTCGATGGCAGCGGGTATCCGAGAAGTTTAACTGCGGATCAGCTTTCAATTCCCGAGCGAATTATGGCAGTGGCTGATATTTTTGAGGCGTTAACAGCAGCAGACAGACCTTATAAAACACCTAAGAAACTCAGTAGTTGCCTCAAAATTATGAGCTTTATGCGGAATGATGGCCATATTTGCCCGGATCTTTTTGAACTGTTGGTTACATCCGGTTTGTATCTGGAATATGCCAGAAAGTATATGCAGGATGAACAGATAGACGATGTTATTATTGAAGATTATTTGTAGCCATTCAGCAGGGCACTACATTGTGCCGGTTTCTGGATAGTTACTATACAAATCAGCAGGCTGCAGTAGCATAAGGTGATTTGGATGGGGTTGCCTGGGGAACGAAAAAAGGAATGATCTGTTCACCCAAGGATTTTGTTGTCAAGGAAACCCGGTGAAAAACTGAATTTTCATTGCTGGTTTCAAGTTCTACTATTTCCCAGCAGTCAGTAGCTTCAGCCACGGTTTTCATAAAACCAAGATGCTGAGTGTGACCGCTTCTGGTGGCTACAATATGGCCAAGTATCGGACAACCCATCAGAGCCAGATCACCAATAAGATCTAAAACTTTGTGACGAATAAATTCATCGCCAAATCGTAGTCCTCCTTCATTAAGGATGCTGTTTCTGTCCCAGTGGATGGCGATTACATTGTCAAGGTTTCCGCCCTGGGCCAATCCATTAGCCCACAGCTCTTCAACTTGTTCAACATAACCAAATGTTCTTGCTCGAGAAATTTCTTTGCTGAATCTATCCTGGTTAATATCCAATGAGTAGGTCTGCTTGTCAATAATTGAATCTTCAAAATAAATTTCACTGCTTATTTTATACCCTTCGTAAGGGAGGATTTTGATTGTGGTGTCACCGGAAGTAAACGATATCTCTTTGGTGATACGCAAAAATTTTCGCATGGCATTTTGCTTTTTTAAACCGGCACGTTTCAAAAGAAGTATGAAAGGACCGGCACTTCCATCCATGATCGGTACTTCAGCGCCATTGATTTCAATATTTGCATTATCAATGCCAAAGCCTTGAAGGGCGGCCATGACATGCTCGGTGGTGGAGACGTACATTTCCTTGTCGGCAATAGTGGTGGCTAATCTGGTGTCAACTACTTTGTTCATCAGGGCAGGGATTCCATTTTTATCATCAAGATCTGTGCGATAGAAACGAATTCCGGAATTCTCAGAAGCAGGCCTGATTGTAAGCTTTACCTTGTCACCCGAATGTAAGCCAACTCCAGAGCAACTAACTGATTTTTTTAATGTATATTGATTCGGGTCCAGCGAAAGAGGAGCCATTTGAAATCCTTATATAGTAATGAGATGGGATGTTTTGTTAATTTAATTTAATTTAATTTAATTTAATTTAATTTAATTTAATTTAAACTGACAATGCAAAATGTGTGCCATGGAGTGCTCGCCTGGTCTTTGGCGGGTGTTTCATTTAAAGTTTGAATGATATCGTGGTGTTATCGTGTCGTGCGTTTTTTGCCATCTTGTAGACGTAGTGTGTCATGTATGACACAAGTGAGTGAAAATTGACATCTTTTTTGGTAAAGCTGACCACATTCTGTTTGACTGGAATACTGTCCATATTGAGTGGATCTCAAGGCTGGAAAGCTTCTATTTTTTCATCAAGATACGTCAGGAGATCACTAGCAGCTTCAACCCTCATTTTGAGAGCGAAACATGGAAGTTTAAAAGTATCTTTCTGGAGTTTTATAAGGTCTTTTTCGGTGGTAATGAACCCCTTGGCGTTTGTTGATTGAGCCTGTGCTGTTATTTTACTGATAAGATCCTGTTTGAATAACTGATGGTCGCTGAGTGGCATAAATCCTGACAACGATATATTCTGTGCAACAACAGTTTTCTGAAAGAGTTCCGGCTGGGCAATCCCACAAAACCCAAAGAGAGGTGTTGGTAATGATTTAATCTCCTTTGACGCATTATCCTCTAAAGAGATTGCATCTATTGCCTGGTAGGTTGTATAAAAAACCGGTTTATCAGGAAAACGTTTTGTCAGGAGTTCACCGAATTTTTTTGAGCGTACCTTCAGTTTATCAGTTACGCCTGTAATCAAAAAGGCATCACACCTTTTAAGGGCTGAGACAGGTTCACGCAAGTCACCACCGGGGAACACTCTACTATTTCCGGCAAGTGTTGCAGCACTGAAAAGAACCAAATCCAGATCCCGTTTAACGGCGAGATGCTGGAATCCATCATCAAGAATCAGGATGTTGCACCCAAATTTTTCGATGGCATGACGACACGGAAGGACTCTTACGACTCCTGTGAGTACTGGTACTCCAGGAAGGCTTTTTGCCAGAAAGCATGGTTCATCTCCAGCGGATTCGGCATTCAGAAAAATTTCTGTTCCATCTGAAACTACATTCACCGTATTCTTTATTGTTCCCCCGTAGCCTCTTGAAATTATGGCAGGCTTAAATCCTTTTTTAAGAAGTATGGATGCCAGGAGTGCAACAACGGGTGTTTTGCCAGTACCTCCCATGGTCAGATTTCCAACCGATATGACAGGAACGTCTAACTTATAACGTCGTTTGATGCCCTTGATATAAAGCGATTCTCTCAGTTTCATGATGGTGCTGTATAATGGACTGAAGGGGCGACCAAAAAAATAGAGGCTGGAAAGTTTTTGTGACATGTTTTCAGATGATGAGAATTGTGCTATGATTTTAATGAATTTACTTAAACCGAATCGAATATTTTTTCCGGTATAAAATGATTGTCAGTATCCGCAACTTCTTTTTTTGACTAAATGACTGCATAATCATACTAACATTTATAAAGAGTTTCAGCCCTATTCTCTGTTTTGACACAATAAAACAATGAAGTGAGGGTAAAGATACAATAGTAAAACTTTCGAGCTGTGCGGGTAGGATGCCAATACAGATAAGTACTTGAAATCACAAGTTGATGTTTCCTCCATACTTATTAAGGATATGGTCGCTAATATACTACAATTATGTACTTTCTTAATTGATAGGCCTAAGTCCGAATTCTACCCGCACAGCTCGAAAAAGATTGCTGTTATTCATGACAAAGGTGATTACGGAAAAGGTTTGTCAGAGATTGTGAAAAAGCTTGTAGAAAAGTCAGGAAAGGCAAAAGTCGTTTTATTTGAAGGTGTAACGCCAGGTGCTGTTGACTGCACTGCGATTGTACAAAAAATCGAAAGGTAGCTGATACTGTTTTTCTTGGCATTATACTCGGCTTTCCCGTATTAAGACTTCGAGGTGATTATCTGACCATTGTAACACTTGGTTTTGGCGAGATTATCAGGCTCATACTTGAATACTGGAGTCAATTTTCCCAGGAACCAAGCGGTATAACAAACATTCCACGTCCAGAATTTTTTGGTATACAAATGTCATTTGACTCCGGCATTATCTATATCTATTATATTGTGGTCGCTCTTGTAATCTTCACCATTTTTCTGGTGGAACAGAATGCCAATCAGGCTCTGCATGTCGCAGATAGAGGGTATGTTATGGAAAATGGAGTGATTACCATCAGTGACAGTGCTGAAAATCTTCTCAAGAACCAGGATATACAGAAAGCCTATTTAGGAATCTGATCATAATAAAAAGAAACAGAAATAAAGGAAAGCAGCATATGAAAGTTGGAGTAATAGGTGTCGGATATTTAGGTAAATACCATGCCCAGAAATATAAAGCCATGGATGATGTTGTGCTTGTCGGGGTTGCCGATGTCAATTTAGCCATAGCAGAAGCCAGTGCAACAGAAAATGACTGCCGTGCGTTTAGTGATTACAGGGAACTGTTGAAGCTTGTTGATGCCGTGTCTGTGGTTGTGCCAACCAGCATGCACCATGAGGTTGCCTTGGAGTGTATTGAAGCTGGTGTTGATATGCTCATGGAAAAACCCATAACCACAACTGTTGAAGAAGCAGACGATATCATTGCCAGGTGTGATGACAAGGGGCTGATCCTACAGGTTGGGCATCTTGAACGCTTCAATCCTGCTGTACAGGCAATGCAATCTTCTCTTACAACACCTGTTTTTATCGAATCTCAACGGATCTCAACATTTAAGAACCGTGGGGTTGATGTTGATGTCGTTCTTGATCTGATGATTCATGACATTGATATTATATTAAATATTATCAAATCACCTCTTGAGACTATTCATACCGTAGGTGCTCCAGTGGTTACTGATTTTACAGACATTGCCAATGCCAGATTGATTTTTGAAAATGGTGCAACAGCCAATGTGACTGTTTCCAGAATTGCACGGACAAACACCAGGCGGATGCGTATTTTTCAGCCTGGATCATTCATTAATGTTGATTTTGCCAATCGTAAAATAATGACCATGCATTTGAAGAAAGGTGAATTTTATGAAAATGGAATGCCTAAACAGAATGTTGTTGTGAGTACCTTCCCGGAAGGGGATGCCTTGAATTCTGAAATTTTACACTTTGTCGGGAATGTTCGCAATCGTACAACTCCTCTTGTCGCTGGAAATGAAGGACGCAGAGCGTTAGACGTTGCCCTTCAGGTGATCAAGCAGATTAAGGATCATCAAAAGCTTGGTGTTTATGCTGAGGACATGACGGCAAACCGATGAACAACAAAGTTATGATCATTGCCGGAGAAGCCTCCGGTGATTTGCACGGTGCCAGATTAGTTACAGCAATGCTGGCAAAACGACCGGAGCTGTCTTTCTCTGGCATGGGACACAAAGAACTTGCGGCAGTTGGCGTTAAGGTTCTTTTCGATGCCCGGAAAATAGCAGTGGTTGGCCTGGCCGAAGTCTTTTCACATCTTCCTGATATTCTTACTGCCAGAAAAATTCTACGAACTGCCCTTAAAGAAGAACGTCCAGAACTTCTTATTATTATAGATTTTCCTGATTTTAATCTCATGCTTGCCAAGTACGCTAAAAAACTAGGTATTCCAGTTCTTTACTATATTGCCCCTCAGGTCTGGGCTTGGCGCCCCGGACGGGTTAAAACCATTGGCAAAAGAGTGGATCAAGTTGGAGTAATACTGCCATTTGAAGAGGAATTCTTTCGTAATCGCGGGCTTTGTGCTGATTATGTCGGGCACCCATTACTTGATTCAGTAAAGAGTACGAGCACAAGAGAAGAATTTTGCAGAGAACATACTATTGATCCGAAACATATTTGTATAGGTTTACTACCGGGAAGCAGAAAAAAAGAAATCGCTTCCTTACTTCCTATACTGTTGCAAACAGCACAACGATTACAGAAACAGAATCAGAAACAAAAAAAACAAAAAAAGCAAAAAATGGTGTTTTTATTACCTCTTGCTTCCACTGTCAGCGAAGAAGAAATTCGTAAGAATGGATTGGATGAATTTGGTGCAGATCTTGATTTTCGCATAATAAAGGAAAAACGTTACGATATGATGGCAGCTTGTGATGCAGCAGTTGTTGTGTCAGGAACAGTAACCTTGGAGCTTGCTTTACTTGGTGTTCCAATGGTTGTGATCTATAAACTTTCCCCCATCTCTTACCGTATTGCGAGAGTACTTGTGAATAAAGAGTTGAATCATTACTCCTTGGTGAACCTCGTCGGAGGTAAGGAAATAGTACCTGAGCTTCTTCAGGATGAAGTTAATCCAGAGCGCATTGAAACGGAACTTTCAGCGATTCTCCATGATGAGAAGAGAAGAGATTTAATGTTGCAAGGTCTTGACGTTGTGCGCAAGAGAATGGGGGAGGCCGGGGCATCTGAGAAGGCTGCTGAATTGGCACTCAGCCTTTTGTCATGAATTGCTCTGGATAGTTACCACACTTAGAGGTGTAGGTAAAAGTGTGAGTGAAAAAACTGGGGTCAGGCTTCTAGGTTGGTAAGTTGAAGGCGGCAATCCCACCTATGCTCATCTGTTT
This sequence comes from Desulfocapsa sp., assembly GCA_022712975.1. Taxonomy (GTDB): domain Bacteria; phylum Desulfobacterota; class Desulfobulbia; order Desulfobulbales; family Desulfocapsaceae; genus Desulfocapsa. The sequence goes on along the minus strand of JAFLJO010000158.1, from coordinate 10,180 downwards.
CGAGTGTTAATGGTTGATGGTTAATAGTAAGTCTCAAAGTGAGACTTGACCCTTTGCTGCTTTCTCTTTGCCTCCTTTGCCCTCATTTTGCCCTCTAAGTTGTCAGAGAGGATATAAAGCTCTTCAATTCATGAAAGTCAGGACAAGCATATATTGTTTTTCGAATTTGTGAACTCCCAGTGAAAGTAGAAAAATAACGTCCGGTATGATTTCTTATATAAGCAAGTTGCCTATCTGTATCGAGATAGTTCTCCATCAATTCCAGATGGCGAATAACTGCAGGAAGGATATTCCGCATATTGCCGGGTCTTCCTTCCGGTTGAAACACCCAAGGGTTCCCAAGGGCTGCACGGCCTATCATGATACCGTCACAGCCACTTTCTTCCATGCGTAAGAGGCCTTGAAGGTGGCTTGTTACATCCCCATTGCCAATGACCGGGATTGTGACACTCTTTTTAACCTCCGATACGATTCCCCAGTCTGCCGTTCCCCGGAAACCTTGAGACCATGTACGCCCGTGGATAGTGATGGCTGCAGCGCCACAATTCTCACTCATCTTTGCAAAATCTATGGCTGTTGTGTTTTTCTTATCTATTCCTGCCCGGGTTTTTACGGTTACCGGAACATTTGATTGAGAGATAACTGCTAAAAGAATTTTCTCAGCAAGTTTGATATCTTTCATTAAGGCAGACCCTGCTCCTTTTTTAGTAACTTTTCGAGCAGGGCAGCCCATGTTGATATCAATAAAATCGGGGGAGTAATTATTTAAAACCGCCGTAGCTTTAGCCATGCTTTCGGGATCAGCACCAAATAATTGAAAGGAAACAGGATGTTCTGAAGGGTTTGATGCGAGCATACGGATGGTTTTTTGTTGATCATACATTAAACCATGGCAGCTAATCATCTCAGACACAACTAATGCGGCACCATATTCGCGGCAAAGTAGCCTGAAGGGGAGATCGGAGTAGCCGGCCAGGGGGGCTAAAATAAAAGGTGAAGCGATATTTTTTTTTCCAATAAGCAACATATTTTTACTACTGTTTTTTTTTTGTAAACGAGTTAGGATTGAGAGATTTTTTTATTAGTTATCTTGATGTATCGGAAAATAAAATTTCTGTGGGAATTGTTCCTACAGAAAATGTCGTGACCGAATACCGAATACCGAACACCTTCTGCCCGAGGGCACCATATTCCTTATTCTATAAAAGACGATTTTTAAACCTGTCAATTTTTCGACAGGCCACCCATTATTTCATGGAGACTCAAATGACCTTGCAACTTACTATGCAATCCAACGAATTGTCCAGTGAGGAGTTGAGCACATTGCAGGATATGCGTGTGCGATGTACCAAAAACATTCTTCTTTCCACCAGTCTTGCAGGATCAGGACATCCTGGGGGCTCCCTTTCAACCCTGGATAATCTCCTTGTGACCTATGGGTGTATTCGTCACGATCCGAAGAATCCCGCCATGGAAGAACGTGACAGGGTCATTATGAGCATTGGTCACGTTTCTCCCGGTGTGTATTCCACACTTGCAGAATATGGCTACTTTACAGAAGATGATTTTCTTACCGGTTTTCGTCGTACCGGCTCCGGTTTTCCGGGACATGTTGAACGTATTGTTCCCGGTGTTGAGTGGGATACCGGGAATCTTGGTCAGGGACTATCTACAGCCGTTGGACTTGCCCATGGATTTAAAATTCAGGATAAGCCCAATAGGGTAATCGTGTTTATGGGGGATGGCGAGCAGCAAAAAGGTCAGATTGTTGAGGCCATTCGTTATGCTGCAAAATATAAACTGGATAATCTTATCGTTATTGTAGATAGAAACCATCTGCAAATATGTGGTACAACTGAAGAGATAATGCCCCAGTCTATTCGTTCACTCTATTCCATGAATAACTGGGATGTGCAGTACCTTGAAGATGGGCATGATCGCAATGCATATTTCCAGACCTTTTCCAACGCTTATCAGAAAGATGATGGTGTGCCCACAGTTATCGTTTCCCGTACCACTATGGGCAAGGGCATTTCATTTATGGAAAACATTGCCAAGTATCATGGTTCTACTCTTGATCGTGATTCTTTGTCCACGGCTATGCAGGAGCTTGGTGTTGATGATGAGTTTGAAAAATGGAATACTCTTCGTGAAAATCCAGTCGGAACGCATACTATTCAGCCATACCTTACACCTGATGTGAAAATAAATGGTGGTGCCCCCATAGTTTATGAGGCAGGAACCACGCTTGATAATCGTTCTGCCTATGGCAACGCACTACTTGGACTTGCTGAAGCGAATAATATTGATGGTAAGATAAAAATTGCAGGTATCTCCTGTGACCTTGAAGGCTCTGTAAAGATGGGCGGGTTTCATAAGCATTCCCCCAAAGCATACATGGAAGCAGGAATCCAGGAACATCATGCAGCAAGCATGGCAGGTGGCCTTTCAAGTCTTGGTCTTGTTACGTTTTTCAGTACCTTTGGAGTCTTTGCAGTCTCCGAAGTATACAACCAGACTCGACTGAATGATTTCAATCATGCCGGTGTAAAAGTTGTTGCGACCCATGTAGGTCTTGACGTTGGGGAAGACGGACCTACTCATCAGTGCATTGATTATCTCGGATTATTTAGAAACTATTATAGATCATCGGTCTTTATGCCTGCAGATCCTAATCAGACGGATCGAATTGTCAGATATGTTGCAACAAAACCTGGAAATGTTTTTGTTGGGATGGGACGTTCAAAAATGTTCATGGTTACCAGAGAAGATGGAACAGTTTTCTTTGATGCGGACTATACTTTCCAGCCTGGTAAAGGTGATTGGCTGCGGAAGGGTAGCGATGCCACTATTATTACATATGGTTCCTTGGTGCCAGCCGTTATGGAAGCACAGGAATTGTTGAAAAAGGATGGGTTTTCAGTAGCAGTTCTTAATATGGCCTCTCTTGTCCCACTGGATAAGGACGCAGTTTTAAAGGCTGCCGAATGCGGTGTGATTTTAACTGTGGAAGATCACCATGTTGAAACTGGACTTGGAAGTATGGTGGGAACTGTACTTGCAGAAGCTGCCAAGGCAATTACTTTCCAGCGTGCAGGGGTTTCCCGGTACGGTGGTTCTGGAAAACCATCTGAACTGTATGCCAGCCAGGGGCTTGATGCTAAATCTATTGCTGCCAAGGTGAAAGTAATGCTTGGTTGATTTACGTCTCCTAAGCTCAAAATAAAAAAAAGCCCGTTCCTTTTGGAACGGGCTTTTTTTTATTTAAATTGTTTTTTGTTACTGCTTAGGAACGAGGCTTAAATAACTTGAACAAAGTCGCGCTCAAATTTAGGTCAGGTTTGACCGATCACTAATCACAAAGCCGCAGGCGTAGCTGGCTACGTTGAGGACTTCGGAGTCTACGCTTACCTGTGATTGGTGATCGGTCAAAGATGGCCTGAAGATGAGATGTGAATGTTTAAATTAATTACGGCCCCCCACTAAGGGGAACCTTTGAGATATTTGAGCCGTGTGATGGAAACTATCACGCACGGTTCTTAGGGAGGAAGGGAGCCGTGAGGCTCCTGACCTACCCGGTGTGTGAAAATAAGCCACAATAATCTTGTATTCACCAGCATCATTATGTATATTAAGACTATACATGAAAATATTTGGAGGTGTGACATGAAAGCAACCGTGGTCGACTTAAGATATAAAATGAACGATGTCCTCAAAGCCCTTGATAGAAACGAAAAAGTAACAGTTCTTTACCGAGGTAAGGTTAAAGGGGTTCTTGTTCCTTCAGGACAAGCTCAAAGCAGTATTGAAATTTCTGAACACCCCTTTTTCGGAATGTCTCCCTCAGAAACTGATAAATCCGTTCTGGATGAATTAGATCGCTTGAGAGGAGGACGGTACAGTGATATTTGACACCGATATTTTTATATGGGTTCAAAGAGGCAATACGAAAGCGGCAAAATTAATGGAAAGTACAGAAGAAAAGCATCTTTCCATTCAGACATATATGGAATTATTACAATGCGCTCAAAACAAGACTCAGCATAAATACGTCAAAGATTTCATAACCGCCTTTTCCTTCAACGTGCTACCCTTGACAGAAAACATAGGTCATCGTGCATCCATATATGTTGAAGAGTATACATTGTCATCCAATGTTCGGTCGGGTTATGCCATAATTGCAGCAACAGCTGTTGAAAATAATATGACTCTTTCCTCAAGTAACAAAAAGCATTTTAAAATCATTAAAGAGTTGAAGTTAAAAGTTTTTAAACCATGACTTAGACAACCAAATTATCAATAAAAATAATCATATAACAAAACGCTGCAAGAGACAAGTGGCAGCGCGATTTTTCGGAGTTCATCTTTGTCACCAAAGATGGGGCGAAATCCACAAAGGAATCGAAAAATTACCGGAGAGCAAAAAGAAAGAAAATTTACATAAATGGGTAAATTATGATCTAAAAGAAAGATTTAAGAATAGGATAATAGGCTTTGACCTTCAAACCGCAACAGTTTGGGGGAAAAATCAAGGTCAGTCAGAATTGTCAGGAAAAGGCACGCTAGCGATAGATGGCTAGATTGTAGGCGCAGTTAGCTTGGGTTTACCTTTGGTTCGCACCCTGTAGTTGAAAAAAACATTACATACAGGTAGTATGCAATGTTTTTCAAGTACAGGTGACGAAAAAATTGCAGCGTAGGTAAGCGCAGACTCCGATATGGTCATTTTATTTAGTTCCCGTTCCTAAGTAATTGTCAGTTTTTTTATTTTCATTGTTTTACTTTAATAACTCTCCCTTGACTGTAGCTGCTGCTGTTCCTATTGTTCAAGACAAATAAATATAATTCAGTATAAAGTCTCTTTCGTTTTGAAATTGACAACATTACACGAAAAAAATGCATGTAGGATGTGAGAGAAGAGGAATATAGATGGAATATTACGACCTTTTGGGGGTGACGAAAGGAGCCTCTACCCAAGATATAAAAAAGGCATACCGTAAGCTTGCCTTAAGATATCACCCTGATACAAATAAAGGGGATAAAGCTGCTGAGGAAAAGTTTAAAAAAATCAGTGAAGCATATGCTGTTCTCTCTGATTCTGAGAAAAAACAGCAGTATGATACATATGGTTCTTCCGACTTTGGTAAACGATATTCACAGGAAGATATATTTAAAAATTTCAACATGGATGACATGTTTCGTCAATTCGGTTTTGGAGGAAGTGGTTCTACCGGAAGATTTCAAACAAATATGGGTGGAGGTGACAGGAATTCCTTCAGTTCTGTTTTTGGTCATGCTGCCGGTGGGGGATGTAATGGGGGCGGGTGTCAACAACCTGTTAAAGGTCAGGATAGGACCTACCAATTATCCGTGACCTTAGAGGATGTATTAAACGGTTCTGAAAAAAGTATTGCTCTTAGGAACGGTGGAAGCCAACAGAATGTGACTGTTCAAATTCCTAAAGGGATTGAGGCTGGTAAGAAATTACGATTAAAAGGGAAGGGTGGTCAAGCTCCTCCGGGAGGATTGCCAGGCGATCTTTTTTTGAAAGTTGATATAACTCCGCACAAAAATTACATAAGAGATGGAGCCGATCTTATTTTTGAGCAAAAAATTCCCTTTAGTAAAGCATGTCTCGGTGCCAAGGTTGATGTTGAGACCTTAGATGGAAAGAAATTCAAGGTAAATGTTCCTGCAGGCATCCAAGGTGAGGCTAAATTAAGACTTAAGGGGCATGGCCTGCCGGGTGGTTCTCGTAACGGTCGCGGAGATCTGTTTGTTAAGGTTGCTGTAGATATCCCTAAAGACCTTAGTGATGAACAACAGGAAATGATAGAAAAGCTACAGGAGATTGGCTTGTAGTGCATTAATTAGACAAGGTTGTCATAAAGATAAAAGAGCCATGAAATTTTCACATCATGGCTCTTTTATCTTTATTCTTTATTGTGTTATCTCTCCCTCAAGGGGGTGCTGAAAAGAATACCAGCTTATGCCGTTCAAACATCGGTGTTAATAATTAGCTTCAGCATAAGCCAGCCACCCACCACCACTCACAAGACTCTTATCGTAAGCATTAAGGGAAAAAGAGCATTCCAAATCCCCTTGTTCTTTATCGCTTGAGGTTACGGTGACCTTTTCATTTTCCATATCAACAGCAAGAGTGATATCACCGGACATTGAAAAAATAGTATTGATATCGTCTTCACTTAGCTCCATGGCAAGGATTCCGCAGTTGAACATGTTTTGCCTGAAAATTCGTGCAAAACTGCTTGCTACAACAACATTGATGTCATTTACTTCAAATGCCCAGACAGCGTGTTCTCGTGAGGAACCGCAACCAAAATTTGCTCTTGAGATCACAACCTTAGCCTCTTCCATATATTTAGAATGGCTGTCAAATGGTTTGCCGTCGAGCAGGAGATCCTCAAGTAAATGAGGCTTTAAAGCTATTTTAGTGATTTCAGTAAGATATTTTGCAGGTATTATCTCATCGGTGTTTATATCACTTCTATCAAGCAGGACCGCAGGTCCTCCAAAAGTTTTCATATAGTATACCTCTTAATTAAACGAGAAATTTTCTAGGGTCACTGATGGTGCCGGTAATAGCTGCAGCCGCAGCAGAAGCTGGACTCATAAGATGCACCATACCGCCTTTTCCCATTCTTCCATTAAAATTTCTATTTGTAGTTGATGCACACACTTCATCTTCCGCCAGCACTCCTGAGCTCATCCCAAGACATGCTCCGCAGGTTGGATTTAATACACAAAAGCCTGCATCCATAAATATTTTAATGATACCTTCATCCAGGGCTTGAGAGTAAATACCTGGCGTTGCAGGAGTGACAATACCTCGAACACCGGAAGCAAGTTTTTTCCCTTTAAGAATTTTGGCAGATTCGCGTAAGTCTTCGATACGACCATTTGTGCAGGAGCCGATATAGATCTGATCAACAGGTGTACCTTCCATCTCAGGTATATCTTTAACGTGATCAGGTTTATAACCATAGGTAACCTGAGGGGGCAGATCAGAAACATCAAACTCGATCACCTCAACATACTCTGCATCAGAATCTGAATGCCATTTTTTAAAATCTTCAACAGCTGCATCGATAGTTGTGTATTCGTCTTTTATAAATGGCCAAAGGTATTCTGCTGTCACCCGATCGGGAAGACATAAACCACTTGTAGCACCAGCTTCAACAGCCATGTTGCAAAGTGTCATACGAGCAGACATATTCATGGAATCAACAAGGGGACCTACAAATTCAATGATCCTGTCAGTGGCACCGTTCACTGTAAGTTTTTTAATGATTGCAAGGATAACGTCTTTTGCTGAAACACCGGTTTGTAATGAACCGTTAATCTCAATTTTCATGGAAACAGGGGCTCGGAATGTACAAACACCTTTTAAAATCCCAACTTCGAGGTCAGTGGTTCCAACACCAGCTGCAAAGGCACCAAAGGCTCCATGGGTACAGGTATGGGAGTCTCCCATGATGACAGTGTAACCTGGACGAATAAAGCCTTTTTCAGGAAAAAGAGCATGACAGACCCCATTACTGCCAATATCAAAAAAATCTTTGATGTTGTTTCGTTTGGCCCACTCGCGCATAATTTTCCCCTGCGCTGCTGTTTTTGAATCCTTGGCTGGAGTAACATGGTCGATAACAGCTTTAATTTTGCTGGGATCAAAGACCCGATCCATTCCTTTTTCCACCAAATCCATGATGGCAATAGGAGTTGTGATTTCATGACAGAGCACAACATCAAGATCAAGCACCATGTTATCAGGGGTTGGGGTATCCCTTAGGTGACTGTTGAATATTTTTTGGGTAATACTATGTCCCATAATGGTAACTCCTTTGTAAAAAATATAATTATCCGAATTAAATAAATTTGGCAGGAAAATCTGACATATTACCTTAAAAATGATACTCTTACCAGAATTAATCTGTTTGAAGGTAACCCTGTTGGAGAATGACTACATGAAATCCTGCATTTTATTATTAATAAGCATCTGTTTTTTTATAGGAAGTCCATCCTGGCTATGGGCTGCCCACGGTATTTCCATTGATGGAAATCTTAAATATAAATCAGACTTCAAACAGTTTGAGTATGTATCGGATCAAGCTAAAAAAGGTGGAAAACTTGAACTCCATGCCAATGGAAGTTTTGATAAGATGAATCCCTTCACTTTAAAGGGAACAGCACCATTTGGGCTTGAAATGTTTGTTTTTGAGCCATTAGCAGTTGGGAGTCTCGATGAACCTTTTGCAGTATATGGATTGATTGCAAGCGATATAGAGCTTGCTTCTGATAAGCTCTCCATGACCTTTACCATCAATAAAAAAGCCAGGTTTTCAGATGGCACTCCCGTAACTCCTGAAGACGTGGAATTCTCTCTCAACATCTTTAAAAGTGATAAGGTTCATCCTTTTTATCCTTTTTATTATCAGGATATTAAAGAGGCTAACATACTGGATACACGTCGTATTCAGTTTGTATTCAGCCGTGCAAACAGGGAGTTGCACATGATCGCCAGTCAAATCCCTGTCCTCTCAATGAATTTTTACAAAGAACATTCATTTGCAGAAAAAGAAAGTGGAAACAGGATGGTAGCACCCATCGGATCCGGGCCATATATTGTGAGTGTAATTAATCGGGGAAAATCCATTTCCTACACCAGAAACCCTGAATATTGGGCTAAAGATCATCCCGTGCGCAAAGGTATGTATAACTTTGATTCAATAGGTGTCAATTATTATAAGGATCAGATAGTAGCTGTTGAAGCTTTCAAAGCTGGTGAGTTTGATTTTATGATGGTGAACATTGCCAAACAGTGGGCAAGAGACATGGTTGGCAAGCATTTTGAAGATGGGTCACTTATTAAAAAAGAATATCCCCATCAGAATAATGCAGGAATGCAGGGATTTGTAATGAATACTCGCAAGTCAATTTTTCAGGATTGGCGTGTTCGTAAAGCGCTGGGTCTGGGATTAGATTTCGAGTGGGTGAATAAATCGCTCTTTTATAATCAATATACCAGAAGCAGCTCCTATTTTAACAATTCACATCTTGCAGCCACCGGTATTCCCGAAGGAATTGAACTTTCTTACCTCGAACCTTTCCGTAACACACTCCCAAGTGAAATCTTTACTACTCCTCTAACTCCTCCCGAATCAAACGGTAAAGGCGGTATGAGGACAAACCTTCGACAGGCACGAAAGCTTCTTCAGGAGGCGGGCTGGACAATCAAAAATGGTATTCTCAAGAACAGTGAAGGAAAACCTTTTCAATTTGAGATCTTACTTGTGTCACCATCCTTTGAACGTGTAATGGCACCCTATTCCAATAATTTAAAAAAACTTGGGATAAAAGTTGATTATCGCACAATTGATCCGGCACTCTACACCAGTAGAGTACAAAATTTTGATTACGATATGGTTGTTCACGTTTATGGCCAATCCCTTTCGCCCGGCAATGAACAGAAAAACTATTGGCATTCCGAGTCTGCTGACCGAAAAGGATCCAGAAACCTTGCCGGCATAAAAGACCCCGTTGTTGATGTAATGGTTGAAAAGATTATTTATGCCAAAACGCAAGAGGAACTTACGGCGGCATGTAAGGCACTTGATCGTATTCTCTGGTACGGATATTATGTTGTACCAAATTGGTATTTAAACGTTCATCGCCTGGCATTCCACAATAAATTCAATCAACCTGACACTCTTCCATTGTATTATAATCACTATCAATATCTTATGACATGGTGGAGTAAAGACACAGCCACTCCTGCAAATTAGGAACGGGAACGAAATACGTTCAAGTTATTTCGTGTGTGTTCCTTAACTAGTATGAACGATATGAAACCATTTAAAATATTATTTGTTGATGATGAAGAAATTAATATTCTTAATTTCAGGATGATTTTTGAGGATAGCTATGAAGTTCTCACTGCTTTGTCGGGTGAAGAAGGCTTGGAATGTTTTAAGGAAACAGACGATATAGGTCTTGTTATTTCAGATCAGCGAATGCCGGGTATCAGCGGAATAGATATGCTGAGTAAAATCTATGATATTGACCCCGGTCCCATTAGGGTGTTGCTGACTGCTCATAATCAGACTGAATATGTTATGGATGCCATTAACCTTGGCAGGATTTATCAATATATTCTTAAGCC
>JAFLJO010000034.1 GCA_022712975.1 Desulfocapsa sp. | reverse complement strand
AACCATCACAAAAAGGGCCATTACCTGTTGCTTTACAAGCACATAAATATTTCGTTTCAGAGTTTTCTGCTGTAAACACTTGAGGTCGCATGCTAGTCCCTTTATGTTTTCCATCGCATAATGGTTGATTTTCTGACAAGCCACAAGTACACCAAGCATACTTTTTTCCTTCTTCTAATTCTATTGCTATTGGGCCCTCGCCTGCTCTTTTAGGTAAATTCATTTTTAATGTTTTAGGTTTGATGTTAAAGATAGTAAAAACTTGTTATTTATTTTATGGATTCCCGCGTTCGCGAGAAAGACAATTAAATTACTTTTGTGAAATGACTTTGAAGTTTATCATCCACTACGGATTACATCTAATAGCTCCTGCTTTTATTGCCTTTTTCTTTTTTAGAAAACAATGGATCAAGGTTTATATAGTTTTCCTTTTAACAATGTTAGTAGATTTAGATCATTTATTGGCAACTCCAATTTTTGACCCAAACAGATGTAGTATTAACTTTCATCCACTTCCAGATTCTTACGAATGAAACGAAATTTCTTTGGGTACATCTCTTCAAATGTTTTGGTATATGCACCCGCTATAATATTTGCTATTTCGCCATAGGAATCCTCAATTTCCTCGCTGTAATCTTCAGATGAAACAGACTCTTCAAGCTCATTATCAGGAAGCATAATGAGGGTTCCACCAAGGCGGATTGCATCTTTAACGGTAACAAGAATACAACCGTCCCCTTCCAGCTCTCCAGATATTTGCATTTCCGAAAAAACAAGTTTCCCGGAAGGTTCATCAAAAAAATCTTCTTTAGAAATAAGTCGTGTTGAAAGATCTGACATGGACATTGTTGCGCCCATAAGTCCACCAACTTCATCAGCGACCCGCTCTTGTGTGAGCTCAAGAATTTTATCTATTTTCTTTTTAACTTTATCAACTGACATATTTTAGAATGTTTAAAGAAATAATTTGAAGATCATTAGTTGAAGATTCTTACCTATAATAAAGTATCGACTGATGACAATTATTTCTTAACCCAACTTTAATAATTTAAAAGGAAAAACAGCAGCTACTCACAGTATGTTTTTACTGATGAAAATATAGTAATGGTGAACAGTAACTAAGCCAGCACTCTTTTCAGTAGCCTCTGGAGGGGGAGGGAGAGAGGGGTTGGAAGTACCCGCTCAGAGAACAGTTCTTTCGAAAAACATAAAACCATTCTGCAAGGTACTAGTCACCATTTGAACAGATATATTTCAATTCTATCATAAAAACTTCACCATTCATGGTAAAAGGAACCACCACTCTATGGGCACCAAACATTCCACTGGTACGAAACGAGTCACCAATGATGGTGGTGGGAATGGCAATTTCTATAGCTTTTCCATCCTCAGCAAATGAAATTTTCATATTTCCGGCAACCATATTGGCGATTTCACCAATGGCATCCTTAACGTCTTCATCAAGTTCAGTAACTTCCATTCCTAAAAAAGACCCGGTTATATCTTTTGCAACTGAAGCGGGACAGTGAACAGCCAGCATCCCGCGAATATCTTTACCAAGACCTATCATGCTCGTGATGTTGGCAGGAATATCTCCACCTCTTCCTTCGATCGTCTTTCCAACTTCCAGGTCAACCATGAGCATGGTTGAAAAAACCTCTGTTGTTGCATCAATTATGGCTTGACCTACATTCATGAATTGGTTTACCTATTTACGAAAAACCTGATTAAAAAAATACAAACTGTCACGTATCCTTTTTTTAATTTTATTGTTTAAAGCCGTAAAAAGGAACCATTCACGGACTGTTATTTCTCCAAATCCATTTCAACCATAAAGGTACCGGTTCCTGTATCAAATTGTATGATCATTTTTTCAATTTGTTTGTCGGATTGAAAACTGTATTGGGAACCTGCTATTGTAGAAGGAAGAGAAAGGTCAATATCACGACCTTTCTCAGAAAGAATGGCTTTCACATTCCCTCCAAGCATGTTTGCTATTTCACCAACAGCATCGTGAACATCTTCATTAATTTCTTCAACATCCATCATTAGAAAACTTGAGGTAATTGCCATGGCAACAGCATAAGGAAGATGGACAGCGAGAACCCCTTTGTGCGTTCCGGCAAGACCAATCATCCCGGTGATTGAATCATGCAACTGTCCATGATCTGTCATTATTTCTTTAACAGTTATTTCCATCATGACCATGGAGGAAAAAATCTCCCTGGTCGCTTCAATCAATTTATCCTGAATCTCCACGCCACTCTCCTATTTCCGAATTGATTACAAAAGTGGTCCGAGAACCTCATTGACCTTATCAGGAGTAAAAGGTTTTTTTATTGCCCCAATAGCTCCAAGTGCTTTCGCTTCACCTATTATATCATCACCAGTCTCGGTTGATATCATCAATACCGGGATATCTTTTATAGCATCTCTGGAAGCTTTTTCGCGGAGGAAGCTAATGCCATCCATATTTGGCATATTGATATCACTAAGCACTATATCGACGCTCTCATTCTCCAACACTTCAAGTGCTTCAAGTCCATCTGCTGCTTCGTAAATATTATCAAAATCTATTCCTGCCTGGCGTAAAGATCTTCCTATGATTTTTCTCATGGTGCTGGAATCATCAACCAACAGTACATTCTTACCCATTCCTTACCTCCTGTAATGTAAAATTATGAACTTATTCGATGGATACGTATCTTGAACGGTCAAGATTGCCACTCGATTTTTTTCCTTAACTAGAATAAATAATATCAGTTTTTTCGGATAAAAATCAAATAACTTTTAAAAATAATTTTAATAGCAACAAGTTCACTTATGGACTGTTTTTTGCATGTGCTCTGTCAAATAAACCTCAAATTTGGCTGAGAATGCACAAATATCCTATAATTTTAATTGTTATCCTGATGTTACTACCATCTTTGGCTGCTGCCAAAAGTGTGCTGACCAGGATCAATAAAATTCAAAATAAATCCTCTATTGAATTATATTGTTCATTCACAGAGATACCTGTATATCACTCAAATATCAGAGGAAAACGAGTTGATTTCATTCTTGAAGAAACCACTCTGAAACCAGATTTCACCTTTTTTGAAACAGACGACAAGATAGTCAAAATTTTGTCACAGAACAAAAACAACGACACAACCCTATCCTTCTTCTTTAGATATCCGCCACAGCGATTTGATATTGTACCTAACCAGGAGGACAACAAACTCACTGTCACGATCTTACTTGGCAATCCGTACAGTCTTGCACTTCCTGATTTTTCTTCAAGACTTGCCGGGCTAACAATACTTGAAAGAACAACAAAAGATTTTTCTAATCCACTCATTGCGTCGCCCTATGCTGCTGACTGGAAAAGTTTCTTTAAGCTCTATGAAACCAGGGTTCACATCTCAGTACCGGTTCAGTACACAATACTTCCCTTCCCTGCCATGCAATTTCTCCTTCCAGAGAGAGAAGGAAACAGGGAGCTTCTCGGTGAAGAAATTTATTCCTTAGCGGAACAAAAACGATGGGATAGCATTCTCCCCCTGCTTTTAGAACGGATCACCAAAGAAAAAAATCCTGAGATCAAGAAAAAACTAGCCCTCACCTACGGAGATGTTCTATCGCGTGACAATAATTTTATTGATGCTTTCAAACAATTATACCTTCTTTCAGAGGAATATGCCGAAGAGGACATAGGCTGTTTTGCAAAATATCTCCTCATCCTTCTGCGGGCACGTTTTGAAGATCCGGTTATTGCTGATTTTGAATTGAGAAACTTAAACGAATCAATGACTCCTTCTAATCCTCTCACCCCTTATTTCCTCATTAGTCAGATAGAGACGGCTCTTGCAACGGAGCAATATTCTCGTATACATGAGTTGCTTGCAAGGGACGAGTTTGCATATCCCGGTGATACAGCACTAATCAGGAATTTACGACAGGCTGATTACTGGTATGGTACAGGCGATCTTATCAAGGCTTATATAGGATATCAGCTCCTTGAAAAACATACGTTATTACTGGATAAAACTTTTTCTTTACATGGATATTGCGACACTCTCTTTCACTACAAACAGTATCAGGATGCTGCCCGTTGTTTTGCCTTGCTCAGTGAACACATTAAAGACAAAGAAAGACTTAGCCTGATCACTTACCGGAAGTATATGGCAAAGCTTCACTTTAAATCTCCCGAAGAAATGGTGGATTATTTTGCCCGCATTAAAAACACTTACCCCGGCACAGAGGCAGGATTCAGAGCTGCTTTAAAGAAAACAGATCTCCAATTTTTGACCCTTGAAAACTGGGGTGAAACTGCGGCTCGTTCTTACAATAACTTAGCAGAAGAATCCATAACACGCGCCAGCAGAGAAGAGGCGAGTTTTAAAGAAGCTCTGGTTTACCACTTGATGGGTAAAAACCCCCAAAGTATCAACCTTATAATGGATTTTCTAAGAAATTTTAGAAAAGGTGAATTACATCAATCAGCTCAGGCACTTCTCATTGAATTGTTTCCACTTGTAATTAATGAGTATGTTGAAAGCAAACAGTACATGGAAGCCCTGATCCTTGCAAAAAGGAACAGAAAATTATTCCTCAATAACTGGGTAGACATTTCCCTGCTTGCAAAGGTCGCTGAAGCCCATAAGTCCATCGGTATGTATAGGGAGGCATCAAAACTTTACCTTTATCTGATAGCTCTGTCATCAGAAGATCAGAAAGAACAGTACTATATTCAATTGATTAGTGCAGCATATCACCACGGTGCCTATGATATAGTGGAAGATTATTCAGATCAGTATAGTTTTAGATATCCTAACGGCGCATTTAAAGCAGAAATACTTATTCTTCGCATCAAAAGTATGCTTGCAGCAGAACGATACAAAGATGCAATAGATATACTTCCCGAAACTCTACCGGCAACGGAAGAATTCTCACTACTTGCCTCCACCATATACTTCCATGAAAACAATTTTGAAAAGGTGGTGGAAATTCTCGACAGACAAGTCAAAATCACAGAGGGAAAACTGACCAGAAGTAATTTTATGCTTGCTGAAAGTCTCTATCAACTCAATCAATTTAATAAATCAAAATCAATTTTCTCAAAAATCCCCAGAGAGTCAACCCACCACGACCAGGCGCAATTCCGGTTGGCAGAGCTTTTAAAAAAAGACGGACAAAATGAAGCTTCACTAAAAATATACAAAGATCTTGTCGAAACAGGTAAGAACCCCCTGTGGGTCAGATTAGCGAAAAAGAAACTAACCCTAAATGATATTCTGCAATAATTACCAGATTATTTTTTTTAACGGAATACGAAAAAAATTATGAAACCACTAGAGCCATTTGATTCAAACATGTTGCTGTTGCAGAAGGTTATGGATCTGCGTTCTACCAAGCAAAGTGTTATTGCTAGCAATATTGCCAATGCAACTACACCGGGTTATGCCAGAAAAGTATTCGAATTTGAAGCGGAACTGCAACAGGCACTTGCAACAAATCCGGGAAAACTTGAAACTACACACAGCAAACATATTCCCTTTACTCCTTCTACCATAAGGGCTGTATCTGGAAACGTACATGAGGTTAAGGACAACAAAGGAATTGGTGATGGAAATTCAGTGAGTGTTGATATGGAAATGATAGATCTGTCAAAGAATCAGCTACTCTACGAAACAGCTGCCCAGTTGCTGAAGAAAAAATTCACATTATTTAAATATTTGATCTCTGAAGGAAAATAACACTACATCAACCAATTAAGGGGATACCATGAACATCTTCACAAGCATGGATGTTAGTGCTTCTGCACTAAAAGCTCAACGCATACGACTGAATACAGTCAGTTCCAACCTGGCCAATGTGGAAACGACTTCCACTCCGGAAGGTGGTCCTTATAAAAAGAAATCAGTCTATTTTCAAGCAAAACCCATGCCCTTCAAGCAAGAACTCAACGTTTCCATTAAAGGAGTAGAGGTAATTAAAATATTAGAAGATAACACAGAACCTAAAAAGATATATGACCCGTCTCACCCTGATGCTGCAGAAGATGGTTATTTGCAAATGCCAAATATCAGCGTACTCAAAGAGATGATGGATATGTCGTCTGCCACTCGTGCGTACGAAGCTAACACAACCGTCATAAAATCTGCAAAACGTATGGCTCTAAAAGCATTGGAAATAGGGAGGTAATGAGCAATGAATCCAATTATCAACAACATTCCAGGTTTAAATCCTTTGCCGTTAAATCAGGCAGATATCAATCCTATTGCCAGGGCTGGTTCTGACTTTTCTCAAATGATTAAATCCACCATCGACAAGACTGCAACTGCTGAGTCTCTGGGGAATAAAGCTATTGAAGGTTTACAAAGCGGGCAGGCTAAAAACCTTCATGAAGTTATGATCAGCATGGAAAAGGCAGACATTTCACTAAAGATGCTGGTTCAATTTCGTAACAAAGCACTAGAAGCTTACGAAAAGATTATGAGAATGCAGATATAATGCACAACATTGAAGAAAAAATAGAAATTTACATGGCAAAAGGGATTTTTTCATGGCTGAAAAAGACATCATAGAAAAAGAAACATCAACGGAAAAAGAGTTCACTATTCCTGAGAGAAAAAATCTGCTAATTCTTATCAAAGAGTGGCCTCTCTCCAAGAAAATATCTCTGGCTATAGTCACGGTTATCTCCATTGCAGTTTTTGCTATCATTATCACTCAGGCACGCACTGCCGATCATCAATTACTGTATGCAAATCTTACCGAAAAAGATGCCGCTGCCATAGTTTCCACGCTTAAAGGACAGCGAATTGATTATCAACTGAAAAATGGTGGTAGAAATATCTGGATACCAGCAGGAAAACTCTACGAAACACGACTGGAACTCGCATCTGAAGGTCTCCCGTCAGGAGGTGGAGTAGGATTTGAGGTGTTTGATAAACAATCGTTTGCCCTCACAGATTTTGTGCAAAAAGTAAACTATACAAGAGCACTACAGGGAGAGCTTGCAAGAACAATCACGTCGTTAAAACCTGTTGAAGCTACCAGGGTTCATCTGGTTATTCCTGAAAAACGCTTATTTAGAAACCAGCAAAAAGAATCGACAGCTTCCATTATTGTAACCCTGAATAAAACTGGGACACTTGATAAAAGCCAGGTTCAGGGGATTATTCATCTGGTGTCCGGGTCTGTTGAAGGGCTGAGTGCTGATGGGGTAAAAATTATAGACAGCGCCGGTAACGTTCTTGAAGGAACAAGCAAGCGTAATGATGATCAACGTTTTTCTGTTGATATGCTTGTCTTTCAACAGCAACTTGAAAGGAGAATGGAAGAAAGAGCACAGGATCTGCTCGATAAAACCATGGGAAAAGGACAGGCCATGGTGAGAGTGACTGCATCACTCGACTTTGCAAAAGTTGAAAAAACAGAAGAGCTTTTTGATGCTGAAGAACCAGTTATCCGAAGTGAACAGACCCAGCAGGAAAGTAGCGGTAATCAAAATAGTGGTGGTATACCGGGTGTTGAGTCCAACCTTCAGGGAAACATTCCAGGTGCAGCCGGCAACACTCCCCCAACAAGCAAAACATCTCGAACAACGAATTACGAAATCAGTAAAACCATCAGTAAAACCATTAATCCCATCGGGACAATCAAAAAACTTTCAGTTTCAGTTCTGCTCGCTGACAAAATCTTTCCTGCAAAAGATGAGACAAGTCAGCCGACCTCTGAATCAAGAAGTGAGAATGAGCTCAAGTCTATTGAAATAATGGTCTCCAGTGCCCTTGGCCTTGACACTGAGAGGGGTGACAATATCAACGTTACCTCAATGCCTTTTGTCACAACAGCCGATGACCAGATGCTGGCCGATGGAGCACCTGCAAACCTGCTCTATGAATATTTACCACTCATAAAAATAGGCCTTCTTTCTTTGGGAGCCCTGTTATTCTATCTTCTTCTGGTCAGGCCCCTTATCAAAACCATCAAGACAGAAGTCATTGAACATAACAATACTGTTACGGAACTTGAGCAGGCTGTTCTGGATATGGATAATGCGAAGGAACAAGAAAAACGCAAAGCAGAAAGTATAGATTCTGCTAATGATATTGAGTCTGATGCTGTCATAATCCTTCGCAATGAAATTACGAAGAATCATGTTCCCACTGCATACATAATTAAAAACTGGATTAATGAAGGTTGATTTATGAATTTTGATACACTTACAGGACTCAACAAAGCAGCAGTATTATTAATGTGTCTTGGTGAAGAGGCAACTGCAAAAATATTTGAAGAACTGAGTGATGATGAGATTGGCCGAGTAACACGTACAATAGCCACCATCGATCATATACCAGAGGATGTAAAGGCCAAAATTTTCGATAGCTTTGCCGAATCACAAAGGCAATTTGCAGGTCTCTTTATCAAAGGGAGTGATTTTGCAAAAAAAGCTATAACCTCACTTGATGCAGATGATCGTACTGAAGGTCTTCTTGATCAATTTATTTCAGGTACCGAATCCCGTCCACTTGAAGCCATTGCTCTTATGCAACCAGCCATGGTAGCAGGATTACTTGAAAAAGAACATCCCCAAACAGTGTCCCTGGTACTTTCAACTCAGCATGTGAGTCATGCAAGTGAAATTCTGTCTCATCTGCCCGAGGAGGTTCGAGCTGACGTTGTATATCGTATTGCAAAAATTGAACAGGTTTCCTCTGATGTTATCACCAAAATTGAAGAATCCTTACATCGGGAAATCGGACAAGTGCGAAATAAAAACCAGAGCCATGTTGGTGGACTTGATAAAGTTGTTGATATCCTCAATAACATGAAAAGCAGTATGGATGCGGATATTCTTGATGACATTGAAGAGAACGATCCTGATATGGTTGAAGAGATCAGGAAGCTAATGTTCACCTTCGAGAATCTCTCAACACTTGATGGCCGTTCACTGCAGATGATCCTGCGTGAAGTTAACAATGATAGTCTCACCATGGCTCTTAAAACTGCATCGGATGAGATGCAGGAAAAAATATTTGCAAATATGTCTGCTCGTGCTGCTGATATGATCCGTGACGACCTGGAAGCCATGGGCCCTGTCCGTCTCTCTGAAGTTGAAGCAATGCAGCAATCCATTGTGAAAATTGCAATGAAACTTGAAGAAGATGGCAAGCTTGTGCTCGGAACCGGAGGCGGCGATGAGCTTGTCTAGGTTTTACAAAAGCAATACAGAGTTTCAGGCACAATCAGTGCTGAACAAATCTTGTGACATTCGTGATGAGCCAGTCTGGGGTTCAATTGTCAAAGATGAAGGTATTGTTCCAGAAGAAAATGTGACAGAAGTTATTCTTGAATCACCGGAAACCAACCTTGCTGCTGAGGTAGTTGCAGAACCAGTTCCTTCCCCACCTCCTGACAGTCCCCCCACACCTGTGCAGCCAGAGGTCACAATTGACATAGAAGCCATAAAACAAAATGCTTTTTCATCAGGAGTTGAGGCAGGAAGAAAACAGGCTGAAAAAGATTTCGAGAACAGTGCTCAAACCTTCATGTGTATTTGCAGGGAACTGGACTCACTACGGGAAACCATCCTTAAAAATAGTACAGCAGAGATGAAGGAGCTGGTTCTTGCTATCAGTGAGAAAATCATCCGACATTCAGTCACAGAGCAGAATGAAACCATAGTTGCAACTATCAAGGATGCCATACGACTTGCGGTTAAATCAGATGAGTTCCAAATTCAGATAAATCCTGCGGATCTTGCAGCTGTTAAGACAAAAAAACAGGAGATTATAGAAACTGTGAGTGGGCTTAACAATATAGCTTTGATGGCTGATCCAAATATTGAAAGAGGCGGTTGCAAACTGGAATCCACATGCTGCACTATTGATGCCACCATGATAGGCCAGATTCAAGTTATTCATGACTCTGTAATGGCAACGGATAGTTTTCAAGAAACAAAATATAGCACAGAACCAGATAATCGTAAATGAAACCAATGAACACAGGTATTGTATGACACTTTTCTCAGGATCAATTGACGATATCAATCCTATCCGTATTTGGGGAAAAGTTTCCCGTATTGTTGGTTTAATTATTGAAGGCTATTGCCCTTACGCCTCCGTGGGTTCCCTTTGCGAAATCACTCCGATGGACAAATCCGCTCCAATACTTGCGGAAATTGTTGGATTTAAAGATTCAAGAGCCTTACTGATGCCATTAGGTGAACTGCGCGGACTTGGACCGGGAAGTAAAATACGGGTCATCAAACCCAGTGCCTCGATCAAAGTTGGTTATAATCTTCTTGGCCGTGTAATTGATGCAATGGAGAATCCAATTGATGGACAACCTGCCCCCCTTCTAGAAGAAGAAAAGCAAATCTATTCCCTTCCTCCAGGCCCCATGGAAAGGGAAAACATAAGCGAACCGCTTGATCTCGGAATTCGTGCAATTAATGGTCTTATTACCTGTGGTCTGGGGCAGCGTATGGGGATCATGGCAGGTTCAGGTGTTGGGAAAAGTGTTCTTCTTGGCATGATGGCACGTTATGCCCGCGCAGATATTAACGTAATTGCACTTATCGGCGAGCGTGGCAGGGAAGTTCGTGAATTTATCGAACGAGATCTTGGCCCCGAAGGACTGGCACGATCGGTAATTGTTGTTGTCACCTCGGATCAATCCCCTCTGCTTCGGATGCGAGGTGCCTTTGTGGCAACCTCAATTGCAGAATATTTTTGCAAGAAAGGGAAAAACGTTCTTTTAATGATGGATTCTGTAACCCGATTTGCCATGGCTATGCGGGAAATAGGTCTTGCAATTGGTGAACCGCCAACAACAAAAGGCTACACCCCTTCTGTTTTCGCAACGCTTCCTAAACTGCTTGAACGTGCAGGAAGATTTAGAGGAGAAGGATCAATTACAGGTCTCTATACCGTACTTGTTGATGGAGATGATATGAACGAACCCGTTGCAGATTCAGTAAGATCTATCCTGGATGGACATATTGTTCTCTCACGAACTCTGGCTGCAAAAAATCATTATCCTGCCATTGATGTTATGAATTCAGCAAGTCGTATCATGCGTGAAATCACCCATGCACGTCATATTGAGCTTGCAGGTAGAGCCAGGAATGTTCTTGCAACATACACTGAAGCTGAAGACCTTATTAACATTGGTGCGTATGCGAAAGGATCAAACCCTAAAATAGATTTTGCTGTCAGCAAAATTGATTCCATAAACTCCTTCCTCTGTCAGGGATATGACGAGACAACCCCTCTGAAAGAGACAATTGAATCACTTGGAATGCTGCTGAGTGAGAGAAAAGATGACACTGAAGAACGTCTTGACAGGCGTGAAAGTGACAAATAATACAATTCGTAACGCAAAATTAACAAAGATGAACCATGTCACCTAAACCCTTTTCACTGGATTCCGTTCTTAGGTTCAGAAAACGTCAGGAAGATCTGGCCCGGCAACAGTTTACTAGAAAACGACTTGCAGCAGACAAAGCTACTGAAAATCTTCTAAAAGCAGAAATCACCTTTAAAACACTGATCGACTCTTTAGAAGAAAAACAGATCCATGGCATTAGTATTGACGAACTATCACGCTATGCAGAACGTATTCAATTTGAACAGGCACAAATCAAAGAACTTCAAAATATTTTAATACGAAAGCAGAAAGCAGCACAGCAAAAACGACTAAAGCTTCTGGAAAAAATGAAAGAACACAAAACACTCACCACTCTAAAGGCGCAACAAAATAAAACCTGGACGGAGTATGTAGACAAAAAAGAGGCAGCAATGCTAGATGAAATTTCCATTCTCCATCATGGTCGTACTATCAACTGATACCTTTCCTTTCAGGATCGATTTCTTTTTATTTTCTATTTTTGCATAAAGGAGTTCCTATGCATTCAAAAGCCATCATACCCCAACTAATAACCCTGTTTCTCGTAATAGGATTTTCATCTTCATCGATTCTGGCCGAGGAACCTGTGGAAGCCAACGAAACCGCCGAAACAGAGACGCTTAAAGTCAAAAATAAAACATCATTCGACTCAGTTGAAGAAAGACGTTTATATGCTCTTCTGCAAAATGAACGTGACAATCTTAAAGAAGAGAAAAAAGGTATAGCACTCAAAGAGAGGGAGCTAAAGACTCTTCAAGAGGAAGCCGATAAGAATTTTAAGCTACTTGATGAAAAGCTTGCAGAATTGCAGAAAGTACAGGCAAAAATAGAAGCACTCCTGGCAGAAAAGGATGTCAGGGAAATTAAGAAAACAAAAGATTTGAGCCTTATATACGCAAAAATGACACCAGACAGAGCCGCTCTTGCAATGGCAGCACTTGACGAACAGCTTGCGGCAAACCTTCTGGCAACAATGAAAGTGAAATCAGCAGCAAAAATACTTGATCGAATGGATAAGCTTAAGGCTTCCCAACTTAGTACAACCTTTACGACCATTAAAGTGGAGTAACATAGAATGGAAACAGTCCGTCTTAATCCTAATCCTACAGCTCGGAACCCAGCTTCTCAACAAGGAACAATGGGCACCCAGTCCGATGGTAGCCAGGATTTTTCCCCTTTGATGGATGAAGCCGTAGAAAATATTGAGAATGGTCAAAGCCCTCAAGATCCTAAAACACAACAGAACACAGACCAACCCGAAAACAGCTCAGTGGATATTCTTCAGGATGATAATGATATAGGTCTATCAAGCCAAGCCATACTTTTTGCCGAAACAGCAAGCACTAAAAATAATCTCAATACTGTCGGCAATGATAAATCTTCCACTGATAAAACACCTGTTATCAGCTCTCCACTTGATAAGGCCTCCATGGCTAATCCTACCATCGTAATACCTACTGATGATGGTTCAACTCTTAAAATGGCAGTAGAGGGAACAAGCAATGCGGTTACTCCCTCAAAGGCCGAAAGCCATTTATTGCAGCAGATTCATCAAATACTTGATCAGGGAAAAGAAAATGGACCAATTGTAATTCGTGGAAACGAATTACCCGGTGGCAAGCTTCCAGGTCAAACAAATAATTTACAAAATTTATCCAACCCAATACTGCCCGATACCAATGCAGAAAATGGAACGAGACAAACAGGTATCTCATTACCAATAGTTGAAAATAGTAGCAGAAATTCCCCGCAATTCTCGAATCTTGAAGGTGCCAAGCAGGATGTCTCTGAACAATTTTTCAATGCAAAACTCGGACAATCAAAAAGAAATACAAACGATAGTTCAGAGCAAAGAAACTCTGAACAGAAAGGATTCAACCAGACAAACAAAGGAGAGTTGCAACAAGTTGCAACTTCACAGGGGAATACTGTAACTGAAACAAAATTGGCAGAATCTACTTTTGGTCAGAAATTTGGACAGATATCAAGTACAACAACCCAAACAACGAGTATTGAAGGAAAATTCACCCCCTTAACACATATTCCGGTGCCTCAAAAAGAAATAGTGAACAACCTGATTCAACGCTTTAATAGTAATCCCAGGTTGCAAACCAGCAAGATTAGCATGCAACTGCACCCGGTAGAACTTGGTGCCCTCAAGATCAATATTCTAGTAAAGAATGACTCCATTTCAGCAAACATTGTCGCACAGAGTCGACAGGTTATGGAAACACTCGAAAAAAACATGCCGCGGCTCCGTGCAGTTCTTGAAGATCAAGGGTTTAAAATTGATGCTTTTGAAATTATCATGGATAGTGATGGTGGAAACCAGAAAGAATTATTTCAGAAACAGTTCAGTTCTCAGCAGCAGAAATTTACATTTAACGAATCATCTTCGAAAAAGAATGAATCATTTGATGCTGTGTTAGACTCCCAAGAAGAATCGGCAGGAACCGACGAAGAAACATCTGGTGTTAACCTTAGAGTATAGAAAGGTTTCACCAGATTCCTTCGTAAATATTCGGCATGACTTCATCTTCGCGCGATCGGGCTGGCTCACATATGACTAATATGCTACGCCAGCCCGCTTACACGAATATGAAGCCATGCCAAACATTTACAACTCAGTGGTTTGGGTTGTTTCTGGGGGTTCAACCCGAATACTTACATTCCTTCAACATTGAATAAGGAAAAAAGCCATGACATATACATCTAACATCTTTGCACCGCCCCCTACACTAAATCCAACACCGACGTATAAGAGCGACAGTGATGAAGACATCATGGGAAAAGAAGATTTCCTTACTCTTTTGGTTGCGCAACTACAGAATCAAGATCCATTAAATCCAGATGATGCATCACAATTCACATCACAGCTTGCCGAATTCAGTTCCCTTGAACAACTACAGAACCTGAACAACTCCATGGAAGGTCTGGCTGGCGCACAACAACAGTCTGATAGATTTGCCACTATGGCTCTCCTTGGTAAAGACGTAATTTATGCCGACAGCACTTTCAGCTTTGATGGAACTCCTGCTCATATTGGATACCAGCTTGATGGAACTGCGTCCTCGGTCTCCATGACAATTCGGGATGACAACGGCACAACAGTCGCGACACTAGATCCTGCTGAGATGAAACCCGGGAATCACTTTCTTGAATGGGATGGTTTGGATAACGAAGGAAGTGTAGTCCCTGCAGGAAATTATCATATTGCTCTGCAGGCAACTGCCGCCGGAGAAGATGCCACAATTGCAGTTTCCCCATTGGTTCAATCAGAAGTAACTGGTGTTGATTTTAACAATAGTACGAGTAAAGCAATTCTTCATACCATGGCTGGCGCAGAAATCAGTGCCGGATTAATTATTGCGGCTTATCAAAACTAACCAGATTTACAATAGATACAACATGGAAAATGAAGATGAAAAACAAAGATCTATCGCTGGTGCAATCTTGTAGATTGAACCTTTTTATATACCTGCAACAAAGGAGCATGCGAAAAGCCTGCTCCAGCGTAAATTTTATTATAAATCCCACATAGAGAGGATTCATTCATGAGTATAACCAGTGCATTATACAGCGGCGTAAGTGGACTTAACAGTAACTCAAAGGCAATGAGCGTGATTGGTAACAATCTTGCGAATACTAACACTCTCGGCTTCAAAGGGGGACGAACTATTTTTTCAGATCTCCTCTCCAGTAATATTAGTGGTTCAGGAGGTACATCTCAAATAGGACGTGGTGTAAATATTTCTAAAGTTGATAGTGTTTTCAGCCAGGGAACCTTTGAGTCTACTGCTATAAATACTGACGTAGCCATTGAGGGTGAAGGTTTCTTCATACTCAAAGAAGCCGGTAATGACCAATCCTATTACACTAGAGCTGGTGCCTTTCGCTTTAATTCAGATGGGTTTCTTGTCAATCCTGAAGGATATAATGTGCAGGGTGCTTACTTTGATGATGCAGGACAACTTATACCGGGAGACTTTGGAGATATTCAAGTGAAAGACGTTGGACTTTCGCCAGCTCAAGCTACAAATACTCTGGATCTGATCACAAACCTGGATGCTGCCTCACAAACGCTGCCTGCTTTTAATTATGTAAATCCTGCTGCTCCCTACGACCCTGTCTTAAATCCTATTGATAGCGGAACATTCAACTATTCATCCTCAGCTCAGATTTTTGATTCACTAGGTACCGCACATCTTGTTAGCTTGTATTTCCGGAAAGATGCAGGAGTTTGGGATGTTCACTGGACAGCTGAAGATGCTAATGGTGTTTCTTTAAATACAGACCCGGCCGGATCAGCACTCGCTGATGCATCAGGTGTTCCTCTGGTGTTTTCATCTGAAGGAAAACTTATGGATATAAATGGTGCGACTTCTGAAGACCCGCTCTTCATACCTGTTACAGCTGCCATACCAGCCATGGATTTTGGAAATGGATCAGCTCCTGTTAATATTACTATTGATTTTGATATGACCCAGTTTAATTCCGAATCAGATGTCATTTCCCAAGGTCAAAATGGTTTTGCCGCAGGAAACTTGACCAATGTTGGAATCAATGCTGAAGGCGTGGTTGTCGCAACGTATTCTAATGGTGAACAAACAAAGATTGCATCTCTTGTCCTGGCAAAATTCAATAATCCAGGTGGGCTCGAAATGGTGGGTTCTAATATGTATACCGGTACTGATGCCTCTGGAGCCCCACGTTCCGGTCTTCCTGGCCCGGAACTTGGAAAAATATTTACCAATTCCCTTGAACAATCCAATGTGGATATGGGTCAGGAATTTGTTAAGATGATCACCACCCAGAGAGGGTTTGAAGCCAACTCAAAAATCATTACTGTTGTTGATGAACTTCTAGGACAATTAATTAATCTGAAACGATAACTTCTCACAGAGCACCGAATATTTTTACGATCCAACTGGATTGCGCACTTCTAACACTGGTGAACAGTTAGTAAGCCAAGTGTTAGAAGTGGCCTGTGCTTCCATTCTTCCAATCCCTGCCTCCACGTACAGTCATTTTTTTGACACTCCACTTTTTTTGATCACTATCAATTTTTTCCTTAGAAGAAAAACACTCGTACATTCAATGTAAAAAAGCAACACACACACCAATGAGTAATTAGGAATGTATTTTGCATTGTTTTTTTTAACTCCAGAATATAAGCTTAATTATACAACTTTAGATAACAATTTCTGTAACGGGGGTTTTTTCTTTGGATATTGCAACAATAATCGGCCTAATAGTTGCACTGGGTCTCATGTTTCTGGCAATTCTTCAGGGCGGGCCACTGAGCATTTTCATCAGTGCACCATCTGCTATGATCGTTGGTGGTGGAACCATAGGAGTTGCACTGGTTCATTATCCGCTCAGTGACCTTATGGGTGCCATCGCCATCGCCAAAAAAACGATTTTCAATAAAGACGAATCGCCACATGAACTTATCGTTCAGTTAATGGAATTTGCCAATAAAGCCAGAAAAGAAGGAATTCTCTCACTTCAGGGTATGATGGACACCGTGGATGATGCTTTTCTTATAAAAGCAATGCAGATGGCAGTTGACGGACAGGAGCCTGAAACCTTGCGCGCTATGCTCGGCACCGAAGTAGAATGTCTCCAGGCACGCCATGAGAAAGGCAAGGACATTTTTGTTTCACTGGCAGGATACGCCCCTGCCATGGGCATGGTTGGTACTCTTATTGGACTTGTGCAAATGCTAATGAATATGAGTGATCCGTCTTCCATTGGACCTGCCATGGCTCTTGCTATGCTCACCACTTTATATGGTGTCATTCTGGCGAATGTCTTTTTTGCACCAATGGCAGGTAAGCTTGCAAATAGATCCGCATCTGAAACACTGATAAAGAATCTGGTAATTGAAGGGATGCAATCCATTCTATCCGGTGAAAACCCCAGGATAATGGAACAGAAACTTCACGCTTTTATCGCCCCTAAACTGAGAGAATCAACATTCAAGTAGAGTATTACCTGTAATTATGGCTGATGACGAAAAAAAACCGCCCGCAGAGGTCAAATGTCCAAAATGCGTATGCGTCAAAGGTTCGCCTGGTTGGATGACAACCTATGCAGATCTTGTTACTCTGCTCCTTACTTTTTTCGTCCTGCTAGTCTCTATGGCTAATATGGAGGAAATAAAATTTGAGGAAGCAGCAGCATCTCTTCGAGACGCTTTTGGTGGTCATTCGACCCCTGCTCCGACTACATTCGCCATACCCATTATCCCCTCTCCACCAGTTTCAAAATTTGCACCCATTCAGAACGAGACGGCATCTAAAGTCTATAAGCGCATACAATCACAGCTGAAATCTGCAAACATCCCTGATGATGTTGAACTCATTAAAAGAGAAGATGGTACTATTGTCCTGCGCATAAACGATGCCATCCTCTTTAAAAGAGGTTCTTCCACTGTTTCTCACGCTGCATATCCAACTCTTAGGGAGCTTGCTAATATTCTCCGTCCTCTTTCCATGCGCCTGCGCATAGAAGGTCACACAGATTCCACTCCTTTTTCTGGAAAAAAACTTAGTAACTGGGATCTTTCAACGGACAGAGCCGTTTCGATCATGCGTTTTTTTAAGAAAAGTGACCTCCTTCCATTGGACAGGATGTCAGCTATTGGGTATGGAGCAGATCGGCCAGTGGTTCCAAATACCAATGAAACCAATATGGCAAAAAACAGAAGAGTTGATTTTGTTCTCCGTACAAATGACACCTTAGGGCTTGGGGCTAAAGGTACAAAGGCCGGAGAGCTACCACTTTAAACAGTTACAAGGATTATATCATGGCAAAAAATGACCAAAACAAACACGATCAGGAAGACGGTGCAGAAGAAGGTGGAGGAGGAAAGAAAAAACTCATTATAATTATAGCCGCTGCTGTTGTGCTGTTGCTCATCATTGGAGGAGCTGCATACTTTTTCTTATTAAAACCTGAACCTGTTGAGGAAGAAGTTGACCCTAGCCTTAATGTACCAGTTCCCGAATTAACCCAGGGTGCTACAATTGGCCCCATGGTCGAAATTGCAGAGTTTATTGTGAATATTATAAGCGAAGAAGATCAACACTTTGTAAAAGCATCTTTCACCATTGAACTGAACAAAGAGGAAGCAGTAGAAGAAACCAATCAAAGAATGGCACAAATAAGAGATGCCATGTTATTGCTGCTTAGCAATAAAACCTATGAAGAGCTTCAAGATTTGCAAGGAAAAAAACAACTGAAAGCTGAGTTGGTCTCAAAGATTAATTCATTCCTGCAGACTGGGCAGGTAAGGGCCATTTATTTCACCGATTTTGTTGTTCAATAAACATTAGGAAATAGTTGTGGAAGCAATATTAAATAGAGAACAGATTGCCGAGCTCCTTCACGGGATCAAAAGCGGCAAAGTATCCACCGATCTGCAAGGTGATGAGTCTACCATCGGCTTTGCAAATTTCAGCCCGCTGAATCTTTTCGATATGTCTGATTCTTCTGACAAACAACAGCGGATTCCCAACCTGGATATAATACTCGATAATTTTGCTTCAAGCTTTGGTATCACACTAACAAATCAACTACAGAGAACAGTTACCGTAACACGTACAGAAATTAACAGCCTCGAATTTCAGGAGTACCTGCTGTCCCAAAAAGATGCTGGAGCCATTGGTGTTTTGGGCATGGCTCCACTAAATAATGGAGCATTAATGGTACTTGATTCCGGGCTTTGTTTTTCACTTGTCGAGATCATGCTTGGTGCGTCAAGTGAAATATCGCCTCTTCATCTTGACCGCAAACCAACATCAATTGAATTAAATGTCTTAAAATCCGTTATGTTTACAGCCTGTGGTGATATTGACAAAGCCTTTGAACAAATCATAGAGCTTGAATCTTCAATTGTTAAGATAGAATCGAATTCAAGACTTGTCTCCATCGCCGAACCTGACGCTGAAATACTAACCGGAAAATTTCAAATTAAAGTTGGCAGTATAACCGGAACATTTGATCTTGTTTTTCCAGTAGCAACTCTTGATCCCTTACGTGACCAGCTAAGGGATCTCTTAACGGTCAAAACAGTCCGCCAATCCGGATGGCAGGATTTGCTGGTTGCAGAGATACACAAAATGTCCACAACTGTTGTTGCCCAATCTGGAACTATTACTATGCCGGTGCGTAAAGTTATGAAACTTAAAAAAGGCGATGTTCTCAGCATTGATTACGACCCCAATTCACCACTCAAAATACTTGTTGAAGAAAATCTTAAATTTTTTGCCATCCCTGGAATAATCAGAGGGAAAAAAGCCATCAATCTGACCGGCATATATGATCAAGGAGAATAATATGGATACAATTGATATACAAGAAAAGTCAAAGCCTCAACCAGAGGAAATCAAAGAACTTTTAGATGGAACTGATATGGATGCTGCACCAGGTTCAGGCAGCAGGGAGGCATCATCAGGATCTGCCGGACAAGTCGGTTCCGCTGAGCGGGGACTTGAATTTCTTTACGATGTACCACTACAGATTTCTGTTGAAGTTGGCCGCAGTAAAATTCTCCTGAAAGATCTGTTAAAGATGGGTGAAGGCTATGTGATTGAACTTGACAAACTAGCTGGCGATCCTCTTGATCTCTATGTGAACTCACGACTCATTGCCAAAGGTGAGGCTGTCATGGTTGGTGATAAATTTGGAATTCGGCTCACCGATGTCGTGAGTCCAGTGGATCGAATTGAGCAACTGGGATAGGAGGCTTGAATATGATGTTTGAAAGTACAGATCCCACACTTTTTTCCACAAGCCTGAGAATGATATGGGGATTACTCATTGTCTTGGGAATTTTGTTTGTGATATACGGACTTATGAGAAAAAGGCTTTCTTTTGCACAATCCAACACCAAATCAAAAATCCAAATTAAAGAAATGCGTCATCTTATGCCAAAAAAGTCACTCTGTCTTGTTGAGGTTGACGGACAGGAATTTTTGCTGGGGATTGGTACTGAAAATATCACATTACTCGCAACCCTTGAAGGCAGTAAAGAAACTTCCTTTCAAGCAAAACTAGCTGCCGCAAAACACAATGAACAGTAAACTTTTACATACTCTTTCTTCAACCGTTACCCGTTTCCACTTTCTTCTCATATTGCTTTTCATACTGATTGTCCCTTCTCTATGCTTTGCTGTAAGCGTCCCTACAATCAGTTTTGGTGTGGAAAATGCTGAGAATCCTGCACAGGTATCAACCGGACTGCAAATACTTTTTCTCCTTACCATCCTCTCCATCGCACCTGCCATTCTTCTTATGACAACCTGCTTCACCCGAATTATTATTGTGCTTGGATTTATTCGACTGGCCATGGGAACCCAAAACATGCCCCCCACCCAAGTATTGATCGGGCTTGCGCTCTTTTTAAGTTTTTTTATCATGGCTCCAACCATCAACAAAATCAACGATGAAGCATTGCAACCCTATCTTGCAGAAGAAATAACCCAGCAAGACGCCTTGGATAAAGCTATTGAACCAATGCGGGATTTCATGTTTTCCCAGGTAAAGGAATCAGACCTGTTAATGCTCTCAGACATCACCTTGACCAATGAGCCATTTGACAGAGATGACATCCCAACCATGACTCTTATTCCGGCATTTATGCTTTCTGAGCTCACACGCGCTTTTCAGATGGGATTTATGATTTATGTTCCTTTTTTAGTAATCGATATGATCGTTGCATCCATCCTCATGTCCATGGGTATGATGATGTTACCTCCTGTAATTATATCCATGCCGTTTAAACTGCTCCTTTTTGTGCTGGTTGATGGCTGGGCTTTAGTTGTAGGTTCTCTAATCAATAGCTTTTAGGGCTGATATGACTGATGAATTCGTTGTAGACATCTGTAGGCGTGCTGTTCAAGTGACTCTCTTAGTTTCAGCCCCCATGCTTCTTGCCGGGATGATTATTGGTCTCATCGTCTCTATTTTTCAGGCAACTACACAAATTAACGAACAGACGCTTACCTTTGTTCCTAAAATTGTTGCCGTCTTTATCTCCCTTCTCCTTATGACCCCCTGGATGATTCATACCTTGACAACATTTACAGTAGAAATTTTTTCTACCATTTCGACTTTTTAAACTTTTGTGGATATTCAACTTATCCCCATAGAAGAGTTTCAGCTTTTCCTTATCTGCCTTGCACGAGTTGCAGGATTTGTTGCAGCCATCCCAGTTCTTATGGCTAATCAGACGCCCCCTCAGCTCAAGGCCGGGTTTGTCTTTATGGTCGCTCTGGTTCTCTTTCCCGTCATGGAACCATCTATCCCTCCCATGACCCTTGAACCAGTAACATTTCTCCTGCTCACCATATCAGAAGTATTGCTTGGTGGTGCCATAGGTCTTGTAGCAAGAATGATTTTCACTGCTGTAGAGTATGGCGGAACAATTATTGGTTATCAGATGGGGTTTGCAGCCGCCAATGTTTACGATCCTTCAAGCGAACGTCAGCTTGCTCTTATTTCTCAATTTCAGAATGTTTTTGCCATCCTTATCTTTTTGGCAATTGATGGACACCATATTTTCTTCCAGGTTGCAGTAGAGTCGTATAAAATACTTCCTCCAGGGGTTTTTAATATTGCCGGTGAAGCAATTCCCTATATTTTGAAACTATCATCTCGAATTTTCGTTCTTGGAATTCAGTTCAGTGCTCCAATCCTTGCAGTACTTCTTCTTTCAGGCCTGGTTCTTGGTATTCTTGCCAGGGTTTTTCCTCAATTAAACGTTTTTTTACTCTCCTTCCCCATCAATATCGGCATTTCATTTACCGTCATTGCTTTGACACTTCCACTGGTCACTATCTTGTTAAGACGAGAATTTGACAATCTTGGGGAACGATTTTTTACCCTGATGCAACTTCTCAACTAGATACACCTATATTCCTATTCTTCTCTTTTTGGCAAAATACTTGCATGAATTGATAACTGACAACTGATAACCGATAACTGATAACCGATAACTGATATGATGTACCCATATGGCTGAAGAATCATCAAGCGGCGGAGAAAAAACAGAAGAACCGTCGGCAAAACGAAGAAACGACTTTAGGAAAAAAGGCCAGGTTGCGCAAAGTAAAGAGGTTCAGACAGCAATACTCTTTACAATCGTACTCCTTCTTTGGATTTTCTACATGCCTAGCTTCTGGAGCGGATTATCTGATTTACTTTCAGCTCTTTGGAGGAATACTGAATCGTTTGGTGGTACACCAAGCGATGTACAACACCTCTCTTTCTTTCTTGTAAAAGAGATGACCATGCTCCTGTTGCCACTCTTTATTTTAGTAATGATTGTAGGTTTTTTCTCAAGTATATTTCAAATCGGTTGGCTTTTCACCACCAAACCGTTAACACCCGACTTTTCAAAACTCGATCCTATTAAAGGTTTTGGTCGAATGTTTTCCATGAAAAGTCTGGTCGATATGGTCAAATCAACCATCAAAGTTATCCTTATCGGCTGGATTGCCTACGCAACTATTTACAGCCATTTTGAAGAAGCATTAATGCTGATCGACACCAGTGTCCCTGAAACAATCCTTTTTCTTGGTCGAACTGCCACTCTTATCCTCGCAAAAGTATGTGCAATCCTCATCTTCATTGCAGCTATTGATTTTGCGTATACACGTTATGAGATGGAAGAAAAAATGAAAATGACCAAACAGGAAGTGAAAGAAGAGTTCAAGGAAATGGAAGGTGACCCCTATATTAAAAGTCAAATCAGAAGAATCCAGCAGGAAATGGCTCGTAAACGCATGATGGCTGAAGTTCCAGAGGCCGATGTTGTTATAACCAACCCCACTCACCTTTCCATTGCCATAAAGTATGACACAGCAACCATGGATGCACCCGTTATTATAGCTAAAGGCGCCGACCATGTTGCCATGAAGATCAGAGAAATTGCCAGAGAAAACGAGATCCCCTTAATTGAAAACCCGCCAGTGGCTCGTTTATTGCATTCAGTTGACTTGGGAGCTGTCATCCCAGAGGAAATGTTCAAGGCAGTGGCTGAAATACTCGCACACGTTTATTCATTAAAAGGTAAGGCAAAAGACAGGCAATGGAACTAACCAGTCAGAAAAACATACTTACCAGAATACAATGGAGAGGATTACTTCAGCGTGCAGATGTAATGGCCGCATTGGGTCTGGTTGGCATCCTGATGATCATGATCATCCCCCTGCCCCCTCTCCTTCTGGATTTGTTCTTATCCATAAACATCACCATTGCCCTGCTCATTCTCGTTATCAGCCTTTTTACTGTGAGGGCTGTTGATTTTTCAATCTTTCCATCCATCCTGTTGGCTACCACTCTTTTCAGACTTGCTTTAAATGTAGCCTCAACCCGTTTAATTTTACTTAAAGGTCATGAGGGACCGGCAGCTGCCGGATCTGTTATTCAATCTTTTGGACAATTCGTTGTTGGTGGCAATTACGTTGTTGGTCTGGTTATTTTCACCATACTTGTACTCATCAACTTCATGGTAATTACCAAAGGTGCCGGACGTGTAGCTGAAGTTGCAGCACGATTCACCCTTGATGCCATGCCCGGCAAACAAATGGCTATCGACGCCGACCTGAATGCCGGACTCATCGATGAAGATACTGCAAGAACCCGCAGAGAAGATATCAGTAATGAAGCAAACTTCCATGGTGCCATGGATGGTGCATCCAAATTTGTAAAGGGAGATGCCATTGCAGGTATCATTATCACCCTTGTCAATATTTGTGCCGGTTTCGTCATCGGCGTTCTGCAAAAAGGAATGCCCATGGCTGAGGCTGCTGCTAACTACACCATCCTTACTGTTGGCGACGGCCTTGTTGGTCAGATCCCGGCTCTTATCATATCAACAGCGGCAGGACTTCTGGTAACACGTTCTGCTGGTGACAGGGATTTTGGATCGGATATAAAGGTACAGTTCAGTAGATATTCAACTGCCTTTTGGCTTGTTTCCTTTATCCTTATGGTAATGGCACTCATACCCGGCCTACCATTCATTCCATTTCTTCTGCTTTCTGTGGTGCTTGCTTTTACAGCTTACCAATTAGAAAAATCCAAGCAGCTTATTGAGGACAAGAAAGAGGAAGCAGCAGCGGTAACTGAACCACTTCCCCAAAAGGAAGAAAATTACGAAGAGCTTCTCAATGTTGACCTCTTACAACTTGAAGTCGGTTACGGACTGATACCTTTTGTTGACGCGGCACAAGATGGCGAATTACTTGTCCGCATCCAGTCCATTCGCAGACAGTTTGCATCCAATAATGGATTTATTGTTCCGCCTGTCCACATTAAAGACAATCTTCAACTCACCCCCAATCAGTATATCCTTGCCTTAAAGGGTGTTGAGATTGCAAGTGCCGAGATGCTTCCAGGCCACTTTATGGCCATGGATCCTGGCATGGTTACGGAAAAGATCAAGGGTGTCGCCACTGAAGAACCAGCATTTGGCCTGCCGGCAATCTGGATCACTGAAGACAAAAAAGAACGTGCTCAGATTGCCGGATACACCGTAGTTGATTGTACAACGGTTATGGCCACTCATATTTCAGAGATAATCAAACAACATGCCCATGAACTGATCGGCAGGCAGGAAGTTCAAAACCTTATTGATAACCTTGCAAAAACATATCCAAAACTTATTGAAGAGCTGGTTCCAAATATTCTTAATCTTGGAACCATTATGCGTATCCTGCAGAACCTGCTTTCAGAAGGTATTTCCATTCGGGATTTACGCTCGATTCTCGAATCCATGGCCGATTGGGCTCCTGTTACAAAAGACACTGATATACTCACAGAATATGTACGTCACGCATTGGCCAGAACCATCAGCCATGACCTTGCAACTAATCATGTCATTCCCCTCATTTCTCTTGCAAAAAGCGTTGAAGATGAGATCTCGCAATCTATACAACATAAAGAGACAGGAAGTTTTCTTGCTATTGACCCGGAAAAAGCCCAGCTTATTCTTGATTCCATAGGCAAGTTAATACCACTTTTTGATGGCGGACAGCGCCCAACCCTGCTTGCTGCGCCGCAAATACGCCCTCATGTGAGAAAACTAACAGAACGATATTATCCGCAGCTGGTTGTTATCTCCCACAATGAGATCCTGCCAAACATTAAAATCAGATCCATAGGCAGCGTGAACGTAGATGCAAGTTAGAGTCTTTGAATCCACTGATATGGCATCCGGCCTCAAAAAGGTTAAGGATGAACTAGGTCCCGATGCCCTGATTCTATCCACAAAAACCATACGATCCGGTAAACTTGGCGTCCTTGGCAAAAAGTATTTTGAAATTACTGCCGCCGTTGACTCCATGTGGCCGCATAAAGGGGGAGGGACTTCTGCCAGGGGAAGCGATCAGACCATAGCAGCATATGATCCCCCTACCTATAATTCTGTCATGCAGCTTAACCGGGCAAAGCCCCATGTAAACAGGCCGGATAAACAGGAAGAAATCACACCTGTTAAAGCACCCGGGGATCAGACGGATCTGCAATCGGAAGTAAACGAGCTTAAAGGAATGATCAAAACGCTTGGTCAGGAAATGCTCAGAATTAATAATTCCCAACCGGCATCCAGCACAGCAACAGAGCACAATTCTTCTTTGCCGGATGAGAGCTCACTCCGCTCATTGCAGCAGCGCCTGCTAGACTATGGAATCAGTTTCGATACCGCAAAAAGCATATCAGGATTTGCTAAAGAATCTCTCACTCTCGATGAGTTAACCGATCCCTTCAAACAGCAGCAATATCTTGAACAAACCATACAGGAACTGATTCAGGTTAATACAGATATTTTCAAAGAAAATAAACGTCAGCACCGAGTGGCACTCGTTGGCCCAACGGGTGTTGGCAAAACCACAACACTTGCTAAAATTGCAGCGACTTACCTTGCTGCACCGCATTCTGCAAGTATTGGTTTTATCACCATTGACACCTATAGAATTGCTGCAGTTGAGCAGCTAAAAGTGTATGGCGAGATAATGAATATTCCCGTTGAGGTGGTTTTAAGTCCTGAGCAACTTGAAAATGCCTTACTCAAATTACGTGATAAAGATCTTATTCTTATTGATACAGCAGGTCGCAGCCCCCAGGATAGTTTATGTATAGATGAGCTGCTTTCATTTCTACGCCCCGATCTTTCCATTGAAAAACATCTTGTCCTCTCAGCAACCACTCGTGAGAATGAACTGTTTGAAGCCATTCAACGCTTCTCAGTTCTTGGTATTGATAAGAGTATTATTACAAAAATAGATGAATGTACACGCCTTGGACTCCTGCTCGACATCCAGATCCGTGAAAAAATCCCCTATTCATATATCACTAATGGTCAACGAGTCCCTGAAGACATTATAGAAGCAGACAAAGCAACCGTGACTCAGCTTATCATGTCACCCGGTAAAGGAATAGTATATGAATAACTCACTCTCTGCTGTGCAGGATCAAGCCGACACCTTAAGAAACATCGACAATACTGCGGCTTCCACAGACAAGCTGAAATCAGCCACACGAGTCTATGCCATAACCAGCGGTAAAGGTGGTGTCGGTAAAACCGCAGTTGTTGCAAATACTGCCACAGCAATGGCAAAAATGGGCAAAAAAGTACTGATCCTTGATGCTGATCTTGGTCTTGCCAATATCGATGTTGTCTTTGGCATTGCTCCCCGCTATAACCTCAATCATTTTTTTGCAGGAGATCAGGATCTTTGCAGCATACTTACTGAAGGCCCCTATGGAATTAAGATACTTCCAGCCGGTTCAGGAGTACAGAATTTCACAAGACTTGACTCCAAACAAAAACTTAGATTACTTGACGGCCTTGATCAAATGCACAACGATTTTGATTTTGTGCTCATTGATACGGAAGCCGGTATTTCCGAGAATGTTACTTACTTTAACACTGCGGCTCAGGAAATCCTTGTTGTCACCACCCCTGACCCCACAGCCATTACAGACGCCTACGCATTGATGAAGCTTCTTTCAACGCAGTACCATGAAAAACGGTTTAATCTCGTTGTAAACCAGATCCAACATGAAAATGAAGCACTGGATGTGTATCGCAAATTGACCATGGTCTCCAATCGCTACCTTGATATTTCCATTGATTTTTTAGGTTCAATCCCTGCCGACAAACAGATGACGGATGCCATCAGAAAACAGCGTGTCATAGTCGACCTCTACCCCTCATCTAAAATATCCACTGCATTTGAATCCCTTGCTGCAACAATCTGTTCAGAGAAACCGGCAACAACACCAAAAGGCGGAGTGCAATTTTTCTGGAAAAAGCTGCTCGACATTGGAGGGAGAGGATAAAGCATGACCTACACCCCACACCAACTACCTGTTGATCGGACGACTCTTATCACAGATCATCTTAATCTAGTTGATATTATAGCTGGAAGAATGGTTACTCAGGTTCCAGCATTCATGAACCGGGATGACATGCGAAGTGCTGGCATGCTGGGACTTATTGATGCGGCAAACAAATTCCAACCTGAAAAGAAAATTAAGTTTAAAACGTTTGCAGAATATCGAATCCGTGGTGCCATACTTGATGAAATGCGAAAACTTGACTGGTTTTCACGATCGCTCAGAGAAAAACAGACCACACTCAACAGGAGCATGGTGGAACTTGAGAGAAAACTTGGTCGTTTACCCGATGAACAGGAAATGGCTGACAAGCTCGAATTACCACTTGAAGAGTATCAGAAAATGCTTGGTCAAGTCAGCCACCTCGGTTGTGTCAGTTTAAATGAAACCCTGGATCATTCAGATGCTGGAAGATCATTTCAAGACGCACTCATTGACCAGAGCAAAAGCTCCTCTCCGGTTAACAGATTCGAGCAGCACGAACTCACTCATATCATAGCAGAAGTTCTCGAACAGCTTACAGAAAAAGAGAAACTTGTGATTTCACTTTACTACTACGAGGAACTCACCCAGAAAGAAATTGCTGGAATTCTTGAAGTTTCCGAAGGGCGTGTTTCACAACTCCATAGTCAGGCACTAATTAAATTAAAAACAAAGGTGAAAAAAAATCTTGATTGACAATCTAATCCTACTTTTACAACAGATCATGCCCGGAATGGATCACAATCTCTCACTAGCTGCCTTAACTTTGCTGCTTAGCATATTGATATTCTGGCGTTCCATTACCATGCGGAAACGAATGACAAAACAAGCAGCCCTGATTGAGGAACAGGCAAAAAGCCTCGAAGAAATCCAAACACAACTCAATGCAAACGTTGAGACAAAGGATCGGGAAGGAAATTTTTTGAAAAATCTTCAACAGGCGGAAATGACGACCGAACTCCAAAAGTCAAGATCATCTTTTGCACACCGGAGTAACAGTCAGCGCCCACCTGAACGCTATGCTTACGCAAGAAGTATGTTCCGCTCGGGAATGGCTGCAAATGAGATTTCATCTGCACTTGGGATGTCTCATACTGAAATCGCGCAACTGCTTAAACTTTCATCCTTGAGTGGGCAGGACGAACAGTTTGAGAAGGATACAAATATTCTTTCTTTAGCCTAGCAAATGCTAAAGAATTATGAATAATCTGCCGATTCATTAAAAGAAGCCAGATACACAGACAAACCTTACAATAAACAATAAAAACCATGGGATCAGGAAAATACAGTGTGCTCGCAGGAGCCATATCCAGAGAGCAACGGCTAGCCAACAT
The DNA here is from genome assembly GCA_022712975.1 of Desulfocapsa sp. Lineage (GTDB taxonomy): Bacteria > Desulfobacterota > Desulfobulbia > Desulfobulbales > Desulfocapsaceae > Desulfocapsa. Next base: position 19,076 of record JAFLJO010000034.1, on the reverse strand, counting down.
TGCAACGAATTTAGCCAACGTAAATACCATTGGTTACAAAAAAACCAGAATGAGCTTTGAGTCTCTCTTGCGTGGAGAGCAACAAATAAAGCAGGCCGGTGGCATCAATTACAGTCGGGTACGAGAAAACTTTACAGAGTTTACAGAAGGCCATATCAAAGGAACAGGAAATCCGCTTGATATGGCCATTCACGGGGATGGTTTTTTTAAAGTTCAGAGCCAGGATGGAGAAAAATACACAAGACGAGGTGACTTTCGTATAAATCAGGACGGCACTCTTTTAACCGGCAACAATATGCCGGTACTTGATAATGGTAATGCACCGATACTCATACCGGAAAGCGATACTTCAAAATTTGCGGTAAACAGCCTTGGAGAAGTTTCCATCCTTTCCGTTGACGGAAGTCGTGAGATTGTTGGAATAATTGCTGTTTATACAATAAATGATAATAGAAACCTGAAACGAGAATCGGACACTCTTTTTTCCTTAAAAGAAGATGGAGAGGAATTTCTCATAGAAGAACCTACCCTTGCCACTGGCAGCCTTGAAATATCAAACGTTAATATCACCGAAGAAATGGCATTAATGATTGAAAGCACACGCACATTTGAAAGTTTTCAAAAAGCTATCAAAGCATATTCTAAACTTGGCCAGAAACAGGATGAACTTGGAACTGTGGGCTGAACGTAATCGGTAATCGGTATTCGGTAATCGGTATTCGATTTTCGGTCTTGGGTATTCGGTAACTGACGGCCTACATAGGAAAATTTCCATTGATGTTTTACTATTCCAATACATAAATAAAAAGTTCCCGCCTTCTGGGGAATACGGAAACACCACAAAAAGGACTATCATGATACGATCACTTTGGACTGGCACCACCGGTATGAACGCACAACAGTTAAATCTTGATGTCATTGCGAACAATCTTGCCAATGTTTCAACCCCCGGCTTTAAAAAGAGTCGCGCTGATTTTCAGGATCTCATGTACCAGGTTATGCGGGTTCCGGGTTCTCAGTCTTCTGCTGACACCGTATCTCCAACAGGAATCCAGATTGGCTTGGGAGTTCGCCCGGCTGCTGTACAAAAACTTTTTACGCAGGGTGATCTTATCCCGACTGGCAACGAACTTGATGTAGCCATAGAAGGTTCTGGTTTTTATCAGGTTGATCTGCCAAACGGTGAAACAGCTTATACCCGTGCAGGAGCTTTTAAACGGGATGGAGATGGCAGAATAACCACATCCGAGGGACACCCCATCACACCCGGAATTACCATCCCCGATGGCTCCAGACAAATTACGGTCAGTAAAACAGGTGTTGTCAGTGCAATAATTGGCGATGACACTACAAGCACAGAGATTGGGAACATTGAAACAGTCACGTTCACAAACAATGGCGGCCTGTCTGCCATTGGACAAAATCTTTTCAGGGATACCGATGCATCCGGAACACCCCAGGCAGGCACCCCTGGCGATGATGGCTACGGGCTTTTACTACAGAACTTCCTTGAAGGATCAAATGTCAATATTGTTGAAGAGATGGCTACAATGATCACCACCCAGCGTGCCTATGAAATAAACTCAAAGGCTATTCAGACGTCAGATGAAATGATGCAAACCACAAACAATATGGTGTAACGTATGCTTAGGTTTCTTCTCTCGCTACTATTTGTATCTCATTTCCTCCAAGGCTCTTGTTTTGCTCTCACAGTAACCTTTACCAAAGAAGCAGAGGTTACTGCGTCTCATATAACTCTTGCTGATGTAGCAGCGTTTGGTGAAGATTCGGCACTTGCTAAAGCTCTGGCAAGCAAACACATTGCATTTGCACCAAAAGCTGGAGCAAATATAACCGTTACCAAAAAGAGTATCAAAGACAAACTCCTCAGGCAGATCCCCGAAAACACGGATGTTACATGGGAAGGTGCTTCGTCCATTCTTGTTACTCGCCTGGGAATTCCCATTGGTCCACAGGAAATTGAAGCTGTTATTACAGAGTATCTTCTTCAAAAAAAAGATGAGCTCCCCAGTGCAGATTTCAGCTTTGTACCGCGCGAACTTCCACTCCCCTTTATGCTCCCGACTGGTGAACTCGCAATAGATGTTATACCGGCTAATCCAAATGTTATTGGAAGCCGCAGATTTACACTTATTTATAAAGTTGACGGGAAAATCGTAAAAAACATTTCTATTCGCGGTAAACTCAAGGCGATGGCTCCCGTTGCAATACTTACTCAAAATGTTAACCGGGGATCAATCCTGCACCCGAACATGGTTCAGTTACAGACGAAAGATCTTGGAAAACTTCGTAACCCCTCTACGAATCTAAGAGAAGTGCTTGGAAAAAAACTCACCAGATCACTTCGTGCAGGCGCTGTTCTTGATATGAGTTCAATAGAATTTCCACCCGTTATCCGAAAAGGACAACTGGTCAAAATACTTTTCAACAACAATGGCCTGCAACTCAGTGCCAAAGGGATTGCATCCATGAACGGCAAGCAGGATCAAATTATCCGTGTCATTAACACAGGTTCCCAAAAAACGATTTATGGCAAAGTTTTATCACCTGGTATTGTGGAGGTGCAGATCTGACATGAAAAATATATATTTGTTATTTTTCATAGGTGTTTTCCTGAGTTCCTGTTCCGCCCGAAATGATGACGTTGTTGATTTCCCTGAACCCCTTGAAGAAATCCAAATCCAGCGGCAGTCAGAAAGAACCGATGGATCTCTCTGGCCGGGTGAACAGCATTCACTGTATGCCGATCACAAGGCAAGAACCATTGGAGATGTCGTTACTATAACAATTTCTGAAAAAGCCAGTGCCAGTAAATTAGCAACAACATCCACCGACCGTTCATCTGGTATGAGCGCTGGAATTCCTTCTCTTTTTGGCCTTGAGAAGTCCGCTTGGCTTGCCAATAATCCAAACATTGATATGACAAACCTTGTTCAGGCAAATTTTTCCAACACGTTTGCAGGTGCAGGTACAACGGTGAGAAAAGAAGATTTAATCGCTTCCCTAACTGCCCAGGTTATAGATGTTTACCCCAATGGAAACTTGAAGATAAGAGGTGGAAAAGAAGTACGGGTGAACAATGAAACACAAATTATTTACATGACAGGAATCATCCGACCCGTTGATATCATGGCAAACAATACAGTGGACTCAAAGCATGTATTAAATGCCAAAATCTCATACACCGGTAAAGGTGCCATCAGTGACAAACAAAAACCTGGCTGGCTTATGCGCACGCTTGACAATGTATGGCCTTTATAAAGAGAGAATTTCAATGAAAAAGAACCTTACAACACTTTTCACTTCATCAATACTCATCCTCTTTGTATTCTGTTCATCTTGCCTTGGAGCACGCATTAAAGATATTGCCGAACTGCGCGGCGTAAGAAACAATCAACTTATTGGATATGGATTGGTGACTGGGCTTGCCGGTACTGGCGATGACCTTAAAAAGGTTCTTTTCACCAAACAGGCACTCTACAATATGCTGGTTCGGCAGGGAATAACAGTGAACCCTAAAGAATTCGACAAGATCAATGTAAAAAATGTTGCAGCCGTTATGGTGACTGCAGCATTACCACCTTTTGGGAAACCCGGTTCTACAATTGATGTTCAGGTTGCTTCCATTGGAGATGCCAGCAGTCTTGCCGGTGGTAATCTTCTCATGACACCTTTAAAGGGCCCCGATGGAAAAGTGTATGCAGTATCACAGGGCCCGTTGACCATTGGTGCTTTTTCTTTTGGTGGTAAGGCGGCTAAAGCCCAGAAAAATCACCCCACAGTTGGCAGGATCACAAGTGGTGCTATAATTGAGAGAAATTCACCTGGAACATTTGCAGCAGATGGTACCCTGGAATACAGCCTGCGCAGTGCTGATTTTACCACTGCAAATAACATGAGTGATACGATCAATGAAAAATATGGATATGGCACTGCTTTTCCAATTGATTCGACAACCGTTAAAGTCATTATTCCTGAACTGCACCTGGAAAAGAAAGTTCAATTTGTGGCATCCATTGAAGGCATGCGAATTGATACTGACTCCACTGCCAAAGTTGTCGTTAATGAGCGTACCGGCACAATTGTAATGGGCCAGAATGTGCGGCTCTCCACCGTTGCAGTCTCCCATGGTAACCTTTCCCTAATCATCACAGAATCTGTAGATGTTACACAACCCAATCCTTTAGCACTTGGTCAAACAGTTGCAGCACCAACCACACAGATTGATATTATCGAAGATGATGGGGCATTAATGGTTGTAGAAAAAGGTGTGTCCATTGGTGAAGTCGCTAATGCTCTGAATGCCATTGGCGCAACTCCAAGAGATTTGATTGCAATTTTCCAGGCAATTAAAGTGGCAGGCGCAATGCACGGAGAACTTATTGTTTTATAGGGTAACATAATGAATATTTCATCAATTGATCCCAGAGCGATCCCCACTGCCAATAGCATTAAAAATGATGCCACTGATCCCAAAGAACAAAAACTGCGCTCCTTGCGTAGTTCCTGTCGTGACTTTGAATCTATTTATATAAATGAAATGTATAAAACCATGCGAAAGACTGTTCCTGATTCCGGCTTATTTAAAAAAGATATGGCCAATACTCTGTATCAGGAAATGCTTGATATGGAGATGGCAAAACTCACAGCCGCAGGTGATGGGATGGGCATCGGTAAAGCCATGTTTGAACAACTCAAAAGACAGCATTCCCTCGATAAAAACTGATAAAACTCCTAAACTTCCTCCTCCGACTAACCGATAAAGTGTACAAGAGAAAATTAAATGTACTTTTGTACTGCCTGCAAGGATGCGGGTAAATCACGCAAGGAGGCGGAAACAATGGCAAACACTATCAGCAGCCAGGCACATCAGAATCCACACGCACTACGGCAACACAACAATCAGAATCTGGATCGCCTGGCAGAAAAAAAATCTGCAAAAACAGAAGTCTCCACTCCACAGATGCAAGACTCTGTATTAATCAGTTATCACGAGGAATCAACAATGACCTATTCCAGCTCACTCACCATCCAAACCGGAGATGAGCAGGATCAATACAGTTTACTCCGTGGTCTGGTTACAAGCATGCTCAAAGAACAGGGTATTGATTTCAAGATAGCACATGTAAATGGTGATCAGAAAATTGATATTAGCTCAATCACTCCTGAAGAAGCAACAGAGCTTATTAAGGATGACGGCTATTTTGGAGTTGATCAAACCTCTGATCGTATAGTAGATTTTGCCATGGGTATTGCAGGAGGCGACCATTCTCGCCTGGATGCAATCAAAGAAGGAGTCGAAAAAGGATTTAACGAGGCACTCGAAGCTTTTGGCGGTTGGCTGCCTGATATTTCCTACGACACCTACGATGCAGTAATGAACAAACTTGATACCTGGGCTGAAAGTAACAGCGCTCAGCAGGTATCGTAATCAGATAGACAGGGGAACAAAATGAGTGTTGAATTTAGAGGAGTCGGCGGCCTTGGACAAATAGGAAACATCAACAAAACCGAAAAAGCCCAAACTAACTCCAAAACAGACTCTATCCGAGAAAGTGATCATGTTCAATTTTCATCAGTCCTTCAGGATGTGAATAAAGCACAGGCAGGAACTGATGAAAACAGTGTACGTGCAGAACGCGTGGCAGAGCTGAAAGAACAAGTTGCCAAAGGCTCCTACGAGCCTGATCTGAACAAAGTTGCGTCAAGTCTTCTGCAGTTCCTGATGGAGGCAAAATAATCATGCTTGCCGGAACGACACACGAGTATCTTATTCGTCTTCGTGACGTTATCCTTGAAGAACGGGAATTCACAAAAGTTCTTGATATGGAATCACTTGCTGTTGCAATGCAGGAGAAAGAAGAGCTCATTCAAGTTCTGGCACATGTAAATGTTTTAGATGAAGAAGACAAAGAAATTGCAGGTATTATTCGTCATGAAAACAGACGTAACGCATATCTTTTTAAAGCCACCCTCGGCTGGATAAGAGAGACTATGGAATTCTTTGGTAAACGAACCGTTGCATCCTCTTACTCAGCAGATGCAGCAATGGTGAGTGCAAAAATCAACGGTAGACTTCTTTCAGGGCAGGTGTAAAATGGCAGGCTTATTCTCAGCGTTGAACGCCGGTAAAACTGCATTAAGCGTGAATCAAAAATCCATTGAAATCATTGGAAATAATATTTCCAATGTAAACACTGAAGGATACTCACGCCAGGGGGCAGTGCTCACCCCCTACCCTTCCATGAATTTTGGTAATTTTTTCATTGGTCAGGGTGTTGTTGTTTCCAATGTCAGCCGTGATCATGATGTCTTTGTCACAAACATGCTCCAGGAAAAATCAATCGAATTTGGATTGCAGGAAGGACAAACCAGAGCATTAGCCGAACTCGAACGTATTTTCAACATTAGTGAGGAAAACATATCCACTGACATCAACCGGTTTTTTGACTCCTGGCAGGAACTGTCTGCCAATCCATCAGGTCTTGTTGAACGAGATATTGTTATCCAACGGGGAGAGTTGCTTGCAAAGAAATTCAACCTCACCGTAAACGATCTCAACAAAGTTGAAAACAATATCAACGACTCTCTTATTTCCAAAATTAATGGTGTCAATTCACAAATCACAGAAATTGCAGAACTAAACGAACGTATATTCACCATTGAAATCCATGGGCAAACCGCAAACGGTGCCCGTGACCGTCGTGATATGCTTGCCAAAGGGCTATCTAGTTCACTTGGCGCCCAAACATATTATGATTCCAAAGGTATGATGGCTGTGCAATTACCCGGTGGTTTACCTCTGGTACAGGGTAACATGGCAATGGAGATTAAGGGCGTTAAAAATGGTTCAGAGTTGGATCTTGTTTTACAGACAGGCGGCACAACTCGTCCCATAGGACTTAATAATCTTGGCGGCGAATTTGAGGGACTTGTTCATATTCGTGACCAGTTTATTCCTTCAATAAAAGACGATTTAGACAAACTGGCCTACGAAATCAGTGGTGCTGTAAATAATGTTCATTACACAGGTGCGGGACTCGATGGAACAACGAATCACAATTTCTTCTCGGTTCATCCTGCACCTGGCCCTGCGCCACCGGCACCACCTGATCCATGGCTAGGTGCAGCCCGTAATATGTCGGTTCTTATCACCGATTCAAATCATGTTGCAGCAGCTGAAGTTTCAGCAAATGTATCCCCAGGTGATAACCGAAATGCACTGCTTATTTCAAATATTGGCGAAGACTTCCTCATTGACGGAACTGATAATTTTGGAGCCTATTACGGAAAGTTAACCGCACGAATAGGAATCGAGTCCAGTCAAAACCTTCTCGCCCTTGGAGGTGCTGAAGATGCAATGATTCAATTGCAAAATCTTCGTGACGGACTTTCCGGTGTATCACTTGATGAAGAAATGATTAACCTGATTCGATTTCAGCGCGGATTTGAATCATCTGCCAAATTCCTCTCAACCGTTGATGAGATGATGGGATCACTTATAAACTTGAGAAGATAGATGATTTTCCTGGAGACATACAATGAAAACCACTGAAGGTACAACGTATCGCATGCTCCAGTCTAATCTGACTCGTATTCACAACCACCTGGAAGAGCTTCGTATTCAAGGTGCAACAGGGATCAAGCTAAATAAAGCCTCCGATGATCCGTCTGCTATTCGTCCTGTACTCACCACTCGCACCCAGTTAATGCATACCGATAGATACCTGGAAACCATGGGTGTCACACTTGATAAAATGCAGGCAACAGATGGTCATCTTGGGCATGTAGAAAATATATTACAGCGCGTCAAGGAAATCGCCATTAACTCCATCAATGGTGCTATGTCCAGCGAAGACATGATAACCTTTGCTGACGAAGTCAATCAAATGAAACAAGGATTGCTTGACTCAGCTAACGCAAAGGTTGACGGTAAATATATTTTTTCCGGGTATGCAGAAAACACAAAGCCATTTGAACAAAACGGTGCTTACGATCCTGCCCTCTACGATGAGACAGATTCCACAACTTGGGCGTACCTATACATGGGTACCCCAAACCCGACTGAACTTGAAATCACTCCTGGTGAGAAACTTGAGTCAAATCTTACCGGAAACGATTTGTTTCTTGGGGTCTCAAACTCACATTGGACTGACTCAACTACACCTGCTACGGGCCCGCCTCCTTCAAATGTGCCCCCTGAGCAAAACAGAATAGATATTTTTAGTTTACTCGAAAGAACAGAAGAAGTGCTGCGCACTAGAATGGCTGACTTAGAAGCCGCAAATGCACTTGATGCAATTGGAAATACAGCTGGGGCAGACGCACTTAGAGACAAACTCGAAGGGAAAGTTGATACTCTTGAGCTTGCCGCAAATCAATGTAGACGATTACGTAGTCAACTCGGCAATCGTGCATCCAGAGTTGATGTAGCCATGTTTCATCAGGCAGATGTAAAGATTGATCTTCAGCAAGTATTGTCACGATACCAAGATGCGGACGCCATAGAAACATTTAATGCAATTATGCAACAGGAAACAGCTTTTCAAGCTGCCCTCAGCATTACGTCCAAAGTCTCACAAATCTCAATTCTTGATTACTTCTAGAAATAGAAGTATCATCATTTGACATTCACTAACATTAAGCATACCATTGAATAATTGATTTTATATTATTAACTGTTATGCACTATTTTGCTTGGAGCACAATATGCTCGTTCTTACCAGAAAAGCCGGTGAAGGAATTGTCATTGGCGATGATGTAACCATTAAAGTTATTGAGATGAAAGGGGGCGGTGTCCGTATTGGAATTGACGCTCCCAAAAGTACAAAAATTTACCGTCAGGAAATCTATGACCGTATAACTGAAGAAAATAGAATGGCAACACAATGGGATATGGATGCCCTTAATTCTCTTAGCACAAACCTTTCAACTAAGAAGAAAGATAAATGAAAACCATACAAACGCGATTTGGCGAAGTTGAATATGATCCTGCAAACCTGCTTCACTTTCCAGCAGGTTTGATCGGTTTCCCTACCCTGCATGAATTCATAGTCATGCCAAACAAAAAAGAGGGCCCTCTTTTTTGGATACAAAGCATAGACGAACCTGAGATTGCATTTGTTCTGACTGATCCAAGTAATTTTTTTCCCAAATACCTCGTTGCACCTGATGAATCTGAAAAAAATTCATTAAACATCACTGACGACGATGACTGTTACATTCTTTCTGTTGTGACAGTACCACCAGATCAAAAAATAACTTTGAACCTTGCGGCTCCCATCCTTTTCTCTCCTAAAACGAACAGAGCCATTCAGACAATTCTGGAAAAAACTGATTATCAGTCAAGGACTCCTTTACCTTCTAATTGAAATTCTCCCCGCTTGATTGCAAAGCCGAATGTTAACGCATTCGGCTTTTTTTATTTATCTATCGCTTCCCCTGATATTTCTATTTGCCTAATACATCCCAATTCATAATCCAAGAGTTCAACAAACTGTTCTCACAGGTAAAAATTACAAGCAACTAATATATTCAACTTACCCGTTACTTTTCCCTAAAGAAATAATCCCCTTCTGACGAAATGAATAATAACTGCGAGGAACACCCGAGAGAAGAACACATTACGTTTGTGAAATGATTGACATTGACGCCAATGCATCCCATCAAGGAGGATATTTATAATGGCACTTACAATCAACACAAACGTTCCATCTTTAAATGCACAACGTAACTTAGGTAAATCACAAAACGACCTGGCCGAATCAATGCAACGCCTTTCATCAGGTCTTAGAATCAACTCAGCCAAGGATGACGCTGCAGGGCTTGCCATATCAAACCGAATGACGTCCCAGATCAGAGGGCTTAATCAGGCTGCCAGAAACTCTAACGATGGCATCTCTATGGCTCAGACGGCTGAGGGGGCGCTTCAAGAAACAACAAACAACCTGCAACGTATGCGCGAATTATCTATCCAGTCCGCCAATGATACCAACAGCGCATCCGATCGTGCATCATTACAAGCTGAAGTCAACCAACTCCAGCAGGAAATGACACGGATTGCCAGCAGTACTTCATTTAATGGAAGAAATATCCTTGATGGAACTCTGAACAATGCCCAGTTTCAGGTAGGTGCTAATGCTAACGAAACTATTACTTTTTCAATTCCCTCTGCGGAAGCTGCATTTCTTGGTAACCACACACTGGAATCGACAAATGCAACTGCTACCGGTATCGAAGCTGCGACAGTTGCAGCAGATACTACTTCAGCGGGAAATAACGTTGGAGCACAAGATCTCACTATATTCGGTCCGGAAAGTACAGCAGCGTCAACTGTCAACATTCTTGAAAACACAAGTGCCAATAAAATTGCAGCCGACATCAATGTTAAATCGGACGAGACAGGTGTTTATGCCGAAGCCAGAACAACAGCCACAATTTCAGGAATCACTACTGCCGGCATAGTATCTTTTCAACTGACCGGTAACAACACAACCTCGATTCCTGTCAGTTCCCTTGTTGCTGTTGACGATCTCACAAGTTTATCAAACGCTATCAATGACCAGACAGGCAACACCGGTATTTTGGCCACTTTAAGCGGTGACAAGACAGAGATAACGTTAACCCAGGCAGAAGGGTATGATATAAAAATTGGTGACTATACTCACAGTGCTGCTGTTGACATGACCGTAGAAGGCAACGAGCATACCCCGCCTGCATCTCCTATACAAATCACCCTTACAAGTAGTGCTGGTGCTACTACAACGGATTCAACTGTTATTGGCGGAAAAGTGTCTTTTTTTAGTAATGGTTCCTATAGTGTCAGCAGCTCTATAGATGCCACAGGCGGATCACTCTTCAGTACAGGTGCTGACGCCCCAAATGGTAGCCAATTATACTCAATCGATGACATTGACATCAGCACCGTACAAGGTGCTGCCGAAGCCATCAGAGCCATCGACGGAGCCATTGGTCAGATTGACAGTATACGTGGAGACCTCGGTGCCATCCAGAACCGGTTTGAGTCCACCATCTCCAACCTGCAAAATGTTTCCGAGAATCTTTCTGCTGCACGCAGTCGTATTCTTGATGCGGATATTGCCCAGGAGACTTCTGCCATGACAAAAAATAATATCCTGCAACAGGCTGGTGTTTCCATCCTGACCCAGGCCAACCAGACGCCTCAGCTTGCTTTGCAGTTGCTACAAGGTTAAAAGATAGGTGTACGGTACCGGGTATACGGTGTTCGGTTGCAGGAAATCCCGTTCTTCAGTTGAATTGAAGAACGGGATTTTTTTCTTTGAGTAATTGGGGTCATTCTATTGTGAGTAAATTAATAGAATATTTGAGATACATTATTGTGTTGTATTGAACTGAAAAATGAAAAAAGTATTGCCGGAAAAACCATTATAACAATCTAAGCAATGCATTGACAATGGCAACAGAAACAGCAGTTCCCCCCTTTCTTCCAGCACAGGTAATATAGGGATATGATTTTTCGAGAAGGATTTCTTTCGATTCTTTGGCATTTACAAAGCCGACAGGAACTCCGACAATCAAATCAGGCTTGATTATTCCATCTGCAATAAGATTCATCACAGTTATTAATGCAGTTGGCGCATTGCCAATGGCAACAATTCCTATAGTATCACGCATTCCTACTTCAATGGCAGTCTGTGAGCGGGTAAGACCTCTTTCTGCTGCAATTTTTGCGACCTCAGGATCTGCCACTCTACAGATCACTTTTCCGCCATGAGATGCTAACAGGTTACGACTAATTCCTGCTGCTGCCATATTCACATCGGTGAGAATGTTTTTACCTGATCGAATTGAATCAAGACCTGCTTGAATAGCATCTGGATGAAAGCGGATAAGTTTTGCAAAAGAAAAATCACCTGTTGCATGGATAACACGGCGTATAACAGCAAATTCGTGGGGATCAATTTCATCCGCTTTTAAGCCAGTACTCTCATCAAATTCTCTTTCGATAATACGAAAGCTCTCTGCTTCTATTTTAAGTGGTTCTATTTTTGTTATTCTATGCATTTTTTTGTTATGTAATTACGGAAGAATTTCTCAGACTATTAACAAATGTATTAATGTTGGATACGCTTCTTGCAAAGTGAAGGTGCAGATATCCACCTAACACGTTTTTGTACATATAGCCCTCCCGGATATTATTTTGCAACTGGTAGATGGCAGGAACAGAATCTTCGTACTCCATAAGTTCAGAATAATGGAACTCATGTCCATGGAGATCCTGACCTGGTTCACCAAAGAAACAGGAACGGATGAGTTGTGGATTCCGGTATCCTAACCGAGACAAGCGTGGTTTCATTTTTACAGTAAATGGTAATAAACCACTCATTGCATATGATTGTTTGCTGAGGCTGAGAATTTGTTTACAAAGATACATAAACCCACCACACTCTCCATATATGATACCACCTGATTCCCCAAAACCATGTATTGCCGCAAGCATTGTTTTATTTGCACTAAGTTTTTCTGCATACAGTTCAGGATACCCACCACCCAGATAAATGCCCTTACAATTTTCCGGCAAATCAATGTCAGACAATGGACTAAAGAAAACAAGTTCGGCACCGGACTGTTCAAGAATCTTAAAATTATCATCATAATAAAAACAAAATGCCTTGTCTCTTGCAACTGCCAGGCGTACTTTTTCACTTTTGGGCACTATCTCAACAGTCACACCGTCTAATTGCAAAGAAGATCGTGATGAAATAGTTAATAACTTATCAAGATCCAGATGTGTTTCAATAGCATTTGCAAGCTGAAAAAGTTGCTCGTCATCAAGAGGGTTTTCTTCTCCCATATAGAGTCCAAGGTGACGATCAGGAATCTCAAAACGAATATCTCGAGGGAAAAACCCCAATATTTCACTTTTGCAGACACCAGGCATTGCGCCTTCAATTAATTCACGATGCCGTGTACTTCCTACCCGATTAAAAATAACACCTGCAATCTCAACTTTATCTGAATATACTTCAAATCCTTTAACCACAGCCGCAACACTCTCTGCGGCAGAGCGCGCATCTACAACCAGAATCACAGGCAGTTTCAATTCAACGGCCAAGGCTGCTGAACTGGCAATACCTCCATCAAAGAGTCCCATAACTCCTTCTACAACTGCAACATCCTTCCCTGAATTCCTATTTATAAAGCTGCTATGGCAAAACTTCCGACCACACATTCGGAGATCAAGGTTTGGTGAGGTTTGACCAGTTACCATTTTATGCAGGCTGGGATCTATAAAATCAGGTCCGCATTTAAAGGGTTGTACCTTAAGTCCCCGTGCCTTCAATGCTGCCATAATGCCAAGGGTGAGTGTTGTTTTACCAGACCCTGAAGAAGTACCACCTATGAGAAATGCTGAAAAAGATTTCATGTGAGTAATTGTAACACACTGAGCCTGCTCATTAGCAACAGTATTAAAAAGAACAATGAGCCAAGTAACATTAAACGATTGCTAAGGAGTATGTCCACATCTGTTACCGGGCGATTATCATCACCAATTCGTGGTTTTTTTATTTTTTTACCAAAATAGATCGACGTTCCGCCTAACTCAATGTTCAGTGCTCCGGCAACTGCTGCCTCAGGATGAGCTGCGTTAGGACTTGCATGTGCAAGCCTGTCACGTTTAAAGATCTTAAATGAATTCTGCCACTTTAGACCAAGAAAAAAAGAGGCCGGGACAATCAGTAAACCACTTATTCGTGCAGGAATTAAATTAACAAAATCATCAACCTTGGCAGCGACCTTACCAAAATAAAGATACTGTTCATTTTTATAACCAAACATCGAATCCATGGTATTTACAGCTTTGTATCCCATGGCACCCGTTACGGCAAGAAATAGTGGATCAATCCCTGTAATAGAGGAAAAGAGTGAGAAAATAACGGCATAGAAAAGAGGTGCTGTTACACCATCTACCATATTCTCAGCAACTGTTTCAATGCAGGCTCGAATAATCCCTTTTCGATCAAGTGCAGCTGTGTCACGGCCAACAATCCGGGCTAGTTCTTTTCGTGCAGTTTCCAGATTTTCACTCTTTTGCAATGCAGAATAAACTGAACGACTGTGGACAACAAGATCCCGCGCTGCAATAGTTGTGTATAATAAAAATATTGCTGCAAACTGTGCAAGTAATGGCGAATACAAATTAATGATATAGATTGGCAATGCAGTAAAGCTAATTGTCAATGAAAGTACAGTTATAAATGAAAGTGTACCTGCTATGGTTTCAGAAGGGATCAATTTTCGAAATATTTTTTCACTGAGGTTACAGAAAAAACCAATTATTCGTACAGGATGCGGTAAATATCGTGGATCTCCAAAAAGAAGATCTAAAATCACAGCAGAACCGATTTGTAACTCAAAAAGTAACATAGCTTAATTAAAGCCCAAGCAGTTTGTATACTCTATCCATGTCCATTCCCTGTCTTACAGTATCCGCTAAACGGTCAAATGCCGGTTCAAGGTCATAGGTGTACATTGGGCCATCATAACTGGTATAGCCTTTTTGCTTTCGCATGGTATCAATAAACCAGCGACGAAAGAGATCTGAATCAAATAGACCATGCAGGTAACTTCCCCAGATATTTTTCCCATCCGAAACTGTTCCACAGGATGATTTGTCATCATAGAAAAAGAGTGGCTTGCTACTGCATTTCGTTAAACCATGGTGAATTTCATAGCCTATTACTGGCTGTCCGGATAGGATATGTGTTCCATTTTTCCTGGTCAGCGTTTTGTCAGTGGCAAGCACAGTCTGCATATCAATCAATGATAAAGCGCTTATTGATTTTTGTTTAGATTCAATACCATATGGATCTTTGATGGATGTACCAAGCATTTGGTATCCCCCGCATATCCCGATAATTTCACCGCCGTATTCCGCAAATTTTTGAATTGCTGCATCCATCCCTGTGGATTGCATAAACGCAAGATCACCAATCACATTCTTAGAGCCGGGCAGGATAATTACATCGGGGTCTCCAAGTTTATCCGGATGCGAAACGATACGCAGATACACATCCGGCTCATTAATAAAAGGTTCAAGATCCGTAAAATTCGAGATGTGAGGAAAACTTATAACTGCAATTTCAACATGATCCTGATCCGGTTTTGTCCCTTCAAAGAGACCATCTTTAAAAGAAACAGAATCTTCTTCAGGTATACCATGGTTAAAAAGATAGGGTATAACACCAAGAACATCCTTTCCGGTGTGATTTTTCACGTACTCATGGGCATCCTGCAAAAGCTCTTTCTTTCCACGAAAGCGGTTCACCAGAAATCCAGCAACAAGCTGGCGCTCCCATTGATTAAAAACCTCCATATGCCCAACAAATGAGGCATACACCCCACCTCTGTCAATATCTCCCACCAGAATAACAGGAGAATCTGCATGACGTGCCATACGCATATTAACGATGTCATGACTTTTTAGATTCACTTCACCGGGAGATCCTGCTCCTTCGAGAATAATTACCTGATATTGCGATGCAAGTTCATCATAACAGCCAGAGACAATGGACATTGCCTGTTTTTTATAGGCGACGTAATCCATAACAGACATATTTCCGAGTGGTG
The DNA here is from genome assembly GCA_022712975.1 of Desulfocapsa sp. GTDB lineage: Bacteria > Desulfobacterota > Desulfobulbia > Desulfobulbales > Desulfocapsaceae > Desulfocapsa. The sequence continues at coordinate 3,443 of JAFLJO010000034.1, read as the reverse complement.
TTCCACGAACAATAACCTGACTGCCTGTGTCTGAATTTGGTTTTAAAAGTATGGGGTTCATCAACACATCCGGTTCAAGACGTGCAGCTTGAGCCTGAACAACCTGCGCCCTTCCCATTTCCAGTCCGTCCATGGTTACAAAAGAGTTTAAAGACATATTCTGTGCTTTAAATGGTGCAACCTGAACCCCATCCTGCAAGAGAATTCGACAAAGTGCAGCAGTAAGAATAGATTTCCCTGCATTGGAGGAAGTACCCTGAAACATTAGGGCCGGTGTTTTTTTAATAGCTTTTTGTTTTCTTTTTGCAGGAAGAATTGTGGATAAAGCCTCACAAAACTGCTGATTTTCCTTTTTGTTTCGTATCGCAATCCGGAAGAATTCATTTCCCAGCCCCAGGTAGTTGGCGCAATCTCTGATCAGGATATTTTTTACGGCTAAGTGCTGTTTCAACTCTGCGACTGTACAACTTCCCATAAGCCGTATGAGAAAATAGTTTGCTTCAGTCTGGAAAATTTTGAGATCTTTATAATTACTCAAAGCCTTCCTGAACGATTTTTTATTTTCCAGACAGGCTGTTCGGGTCTGTTTCTGATACTCTCCATCTAAAATTGCACGTTCTCCAACTTTCTGAGCCAAACTGTTCACCGACCAGGGAGGCAGAAGTTTCTGTAATTTTGCCGCTATGGATTGCGGGAACACTCCATAACCAAGACGGAGACCGGGAATCGCATAAAACTTAGTCAAAGAATGGAGGGTTATAATATTGTTCTCTGTGCCGGCAAGACTCTTCTGCCCGTCCACAAACTCAAGAAATGCTTCATCAATAAGGAACATGACCTTTGGATGTTTTTGCGCAAGTTTTTGCAGCTCTGCACTATCAACACATCTTCCTGTAGGATTATTGGGATTTCCAAGGATCAGTAAATCTCCTGGAGTTAGGAGCAGATCCAGCTGCGTAAGATCCACTGCAAAGCTCCGATCCTCCCTCAGCTCTACTGTTTTCATTTCAACACCTGCCATATCCATTACTTTCAGGTAATCTATATAGCAGGGGACAGGAATAACAGCCCTTTTGCAATCAAGAACAAGCGGTAATAGATAGAGCAGTTCAGTTGTGCCGTTGGCAACCAGAATATTTTGCATAGGAAGAGTATATTTTTGAGCGATACATTTTTTTAATGATGAAGCAGTAGGGTCAGGATAATGGAGAATAGTATCAAGCTCACGGCTAACACAGGAGCGAAGCCATTCTGGCGGCCCTAACGGGTTAATGTTTGCGCTAAAATCAAGAAGCAGCTCAGTCTTGACTGACTTTGACTTTGCTGCAGCATAGATATTGCCACCATGTTCGTATGAAGATGATACTGTCATAATTATTTATTGAATCCGGGATACAAGAACAACACCCACAGCGACCGCAAGCTCAGTGAGTTCACAAACGGCACCAAGTGTGTCCCCTGTGGCGCCTCCCAGTTTTTTAAAGCACCAGAGGGAGAAGATAGCAACCGTAAGCAGGATTGCTGGAATAACAAACAAGAGATACTTGAGAGAAAATAAAGCTGTGATTAGCATGCAAAAAAGAAAGCCAAGTACAGCAACTTTCCGACTATCTGTTGAATAAAACAGTCGCCCAAGACCTTCTCCTGACCGGGCGTAAGGAAGTATGGCCATACTAAGTAGTATTGCTGTTCTTCCTGCCAGGGGAATTAAAAAGAGTGCTGTCAGAAAAAAAATCCCGGTAAGGGAAGACAGGGCAGCATATTTACCCAGTAAAACAAATACAACCACTATCATCCCCATGGCACCGGTGTGACTATCCCGCATAATTTCAAGCGCACGCTGGCGTGGTCTGCTGCTTAGAAGTCCATCGCCACTATCAGCCAATCCATCGAGGTGAAGAAAGCCAGAGAAACCGGCAAGTAGAAACATTGCAAGAACTGTTAGTAGTGAAATGGGGAGGATTTCCATGAGCAAAAAAACAATAGAAACTGTTACAGATCCAATTAACAGGCCAATAAGGGGGAACCATATCAAACTGGAAGAAAAGAATTTTCCATCTTTTGAATTATTCCAGGAGATTGGAATAATCGTAAGAAAACGAAATCCTGCCAGAAAGGAGGCAATGGGATGACGTAAAGCTCTATTCAATCCACTCTTGGCCTGATCTGTCGTATCTGTTGAACCTTCGCCCATATTATTTATCAGCACCGGCAACTGCAGCTTCTTCAAATGTCGCAACTTCAGTAAGAACAGCAACGGCTGCTTCAACTAAATTCATAGCAAGGGCGGCACCCGTCCCCTCACCTAAGCGAAGATTAAGATCAAGGAGTGGCTTGCAACCAAGTTTTTCCTGCATGGCACGATGGCCGGGTTCCATGGAACGATGGGCGCAGATAATATAATCTCTTACAAAAGGTTCGATCACACAGGCAATAAGGGCACCAGCCGAGGAAATAAAACCATCAACAAGCACTGGTTTTCTTTGTGCCGCAGCTCCTATGATTAATCCTGCAATACCACCTATCTCAAAACCTCCAACTTTTGAAAGTATATCAAGCCCGTTTTTAGGATCGGGCTTATTTCGATTCAGGATCTCCTTAATTACTTCCTGCTTGTGTGCAAACTGTTCATCATCAAGGCCTGTTCCACGTCCTGTGAGTTCTTCAATTGGTTTTCCTGTAATAATAGCTGCTATTGCGGTTGAAGGGGTGGTATTTCCTATACCCATATCTCCTGTTCCGAAGATATCAATTCGTTCTCCCAGTGCATAAGCAATATCTATCCCAGACTCAACGGAACGTGTTGCCATGGCAAGACTCATGGCAGGGCCTTTTGCTATATTATCAGTACCCAGGCCAACCTTTTTGTTAATTATTTTTCCTTGATCAACCAATTCATTAAGGTCAGCGGCAATACCCATGTCAACAACAACAACTTCGGCACCTGCCTGTCTGGCAAGTGCATTGATCCCTGCCCCGCCATTTACAAAATTATAGACCATTTGAGATGTCACTTCTTGAGGGAATTTACTCACCCCTTCAGCAACAACTCCGTGATCTCCAGCCATGGTAACAATGGCTTTTCGGGCAACAGGCGGTTTAATTGAGCGGGTCATGCCGGCCAGGTCCATGCTTAAATCCATCAGATCGCCCAGGGACCAATGCGGTAATGCTAATGTATCAAGACGTTCTTTAGCAAGATCGCGAAAGTCACTGTCCTGTGGGTATATTTTTTTTATGGTTCTTTGAAGCAGGCTCATAGTGGCTCTCTAACAGATAGTGGATTATATTAATCCTGATTATTTTTTAGAAACAGAGGTAAACCACAACTCACAAGTATTACTTCATCGGCTGCGGCAGCAATTATTCGATTACTTCTTCCAACCAGGTCACGATAACGTCTGGCAGTTGCATTGTCTGGAACAATTCCCATTCCGACTTCA
>JAFLJO010000099.1 GCA_022712975.1 Desulfocapsa sp. | reverse complement strand
CATATCAAGCTGAATTTTCAGGAAATATTTAACCAACCACTGGAAGCTGCAGAACCGTTACTAAAGAAATGGTTCTTCTGGGCAACGCATAGCCGACTGCAACCTATTATTGATGCGGCCTATACAATTAAACGTCATTGGCATGGTGTCCTCCAGTGGTTTAAATCACAAATAACAAACGGCATCCTCGAGGGCCTCAACAGCCTAATTCAAGCAGCAAAAGCCAAAGCAAGAGGATACAGAACAAACAAGAATTTAATTGCTATGATTTACCTCATTGGCGGAAAATTCAATTTTGGGCTACCCACTTGAAACAGCGAGGAGCCAGGGAAAACAACACCATCGGAGGAAAACAATGGCAAACGAAATAAAGAAGCTTGATGCGATGAAGGCTTCAATTGAACAACTTCGTGATGAGATTAAGGGCTCGGTAAGAAATAACTTGGAACTTTTCGGTCGTAAATGTGCTGCAGGTTCATTCATTTTTATGTCTTCGCAACCGCAGCATAGCAGGGCTATGTGAGGATTGCGAAGACATAAAAATGAATGAAAGGTAAGCGAGGTACGAGACTCCCCCGTGTGGTACAGTTACGAATTGAAAAATCCAAGTTATTTCTTGCCGAGCCCTAAGCTCACCTTGGTAAGACAGAAGCAGTAGAAGAGTTGAAAAACCTGGACAAAAAATGGGACGATTTTCTTGTGCAATACAAACCAGTTGCTAAAGAAGCGGGTAGGGCTGCTGGAAATGCCGGTGCTGCCCTTGGACTTGCCGCAGATGAGCTTAAGGCAGGCTATGAGCGTATTCGTAAACTTTTTAAATAATATTCGTCAATTTCACAAACATGGGTTCCATTGGTGAAGTTGACGAACAACTTTTAACTATTAGGAAACAAACAATGTATTGGAATTGGAAAATTGGCGGAGTGATGCTCGGCCTCAGTTTTTTTCTTGCGGTTGCTCTGATTAAACCAATCGGGGTTTCAACTCAGTTCGTTATTGCCGGTGGGATCATGGCTACAGCAGTTAATCCATCCCTTGTGCAAAAAGATGAGAAGGCTAAATCTGGTTACAGCAGCAGCAATGCCTACCTGAATAAATCAGGCGGCAAGTATGCCAAGGCTGTTGCCAACCCCTTAAACTACAGTTTTGTTTTTGTTCTGAGTATGTTTTTAGGCGGCTTGATTGGTCGGATTTTCACTAAAAATAAACAGAACAAGCCCGTTGTGCGTCAGATGCCCGTTGTTCACTCACGCCGCTTTGGAAACAATGCAATGCTTCGTTACACACTGAGCTTTATAGGAGGTGTTATAGTTCTCTGGGGTGCCCGCCTGGCAGGTGGTTGTACCAGTGGTCACATGATGAGTGGTATCATGCAGACTTCGGTCAGTGGCTACCTCTTTGCAGTGGCAACTTTTCTGGTAGCCATACCAACCGCTCTGCTCTTTTATAAATCTCGGGAGGCCGATAATGAATGATATACTACTTGCAGTTTTTCTGGGAACTCTGTTCGGCTTTGTCCTGCAACGGATCGGTGCTGCAGATCCTGACAAAATCATCAGCATGCTGTGCCTGAAAGACCTGCACCTGATGAAAACCATCCTCGCCGGTATCGGTGTCGCTTCAATTCTGCTTTTTGCCGGAATGACCACAGGGTTGCTGGACAGTGGTCATCTCAGTGTGAAATCTATGTATTGGGGAGTGGTGATCGGCGGAATCCTGCTTGGAATTGGTTGGGGTGTGTCCGGTTTCTGCCCGGGAACCGGAGTGGTGGCTGCCGGCAGCGGCAGAATAGATGCACTTGTCTTTTTGTTTGGTGGCCTGGTCGGGGCTGGATTATATACCGTCATGTATGGATTCTTAAAATCTACTTTCCTGATGGAATCACTTTTTGGCGGTAAGACAACACTTGTTCAGACTGGTGAGTATCAGGCTCTTCTGACCAGTGTTCCGGGTTGGGCGGTTGCCATCATCATTGGAGTCGCCCTCATCGGGATTGCTGGAATACTGCCAAACACAACAGGGAGGAAAGATATCCCTCGGGTGGTCTTACCAGAAAGGGAGCGGTCTTGAGCGTTCTTGCTCTATTGGAACTTCAGCCTAAGGTGTACCTGTACATTTTTTAACAACCTTCATGTTAAGGAGAAGGAATATGTCGAAATGATTTTTTCCAGATTTTTGATGGACTTCAACCACCAGTTTTACAAAGGTAATGGATATGGATAAGCACCCACGTTCTCCCGAGACACTGCGGGCAAAAATTGTTTACTTTTTGTGGAACAACATACCTGGATTTCTTCTTCTTTTAATGATCGGCCTGATTATTATTCTCGCAGGAGTCATAAAAAAGGAAAGTGCATCCATTGCAACTGAGAAAGCTTCAGCAATCAAACAGGAAAAAACAGCAGTTAATGTGGTGACACTAACACTGTTCCTCGGCTCCATTCATGATCGAATCAATCTACCTGGTTTCTTTGAGCCATGGACCAGCTTGCAACTGCTTGCAAAAAGCAGAGGTACAGTCACAGAAGTTCTCGTTACAGAAGGAGATCATGTTAAAGAGGGCGATATCATGGCAAAGATCGAAGACGACGACTATCGAATCGCCGTGGATCGAGCCCGTGCAGCATACAACCTGGAAAAAGCTGAGCATGGTCGGGATAAAAAGCTTTACCAAAAGGGCACGATCCCCATCTCTGAACTGGATGCCGGGAAAACACGAATGCAGACAGCCAGGGCAGATCTGGAATATGCACAGTTACAATATTCCCGCTGCACCATTGTCGCTCCCATGGATGGGGTGATTCGCACACTTCATGCCGAGGTTGGTCTGCTTCTTTCTGTTGCCGATCCCATTGCAGAAATCCTGAAAATCGATCAGTTAAAGGCGATTATCGGTATTCCTGAATCAGATGTCAACGCTGTCAGTAAGCTGCATACCATTGAATTGACTATCAAGGCACTCGGAAATGAAAAAATTGTTGGGCCCATCCACTTTCTCTCTCCGTCGCCTGAAAGCTTTGCCAGAATATATAACCTAGAGGTGGAAGTAGATAACAGTGATGGAAGGATTTTTCCCGGTATGTTTGTCCGTGCCGATATCGTCAAAAGCACTGTGACGAATGCTATTAGCATACCCTTTTACAGCGTGATTTCCAGAAACGATGAGCAATTTGTTTTTGTTGAAAAGGAAGGTGCAGCAGAAAAGCGCAATGTTAGTCTCGGGATCATGGAACAATGGATGGTTGAGATAACAGAGGGCCTTAAATCTGGAGACAAACTTCTGATAGAAGGTCACCGGGATGTTGAAGATGGACAGAAAATTAAAGTTGTCAAGGCTGTGACCAATCCAGGAGATCTGACCCTGTGATCATCTCCGATACTGCTGTCAAAAAGAGTACGACGGTTAGTGTTCTGGCAATTCTCCTGATAATTATCGGAGTATATAGTTATCAGGTGATGCCCAGGGAAAGTGACCCTGATATAATCATTCCCAATGTATTTGTCTCAACGAGTTATCGTGGGGTCTCGCCAACTGATATGGAGACAGCGGTAACTATTGAAATTGAAAAGAAGCTGAAAGGACTCGATGGCTTGAAAAAAATCCAGTCGGTCAGTTCAGAAGGTCTTTCCGTTATCAATATTGAATTCACTACCGGTACCGATATAGATAAGGCACTGCTGGATGTAAAAGACAAGGTTGACGAGGCACTTGGTGAATTGCCCGGCGATCTGGAAGAAGACCCATCCGTTTTTGAAGTGAACTTATCAGAAATGCCCATCGTGGTTTTTTCATTGAGTGGTACATGCGGTCTGCCCTGTCTGAAAGATATTGCCGATGATCTTAAAGATGAGATTGAAGGAATCACCGGGGTTCTGGAAGTCGAAGTCACAGGCGGCCTTGAACGGGAAATCCGGGTAGAGGTATTCCCCAAAAAACTTGCTTATTATGGTCTCAGTATAGGATCGTTTGAGGAAATTGTACAGAGTGAGAATCAGAACACTTCCGGCGGGACTATTCAGCTTGGTAACGGCCGCTTTCAGCTTCGGGTTCCTGGGGAGTTTACGACACCGGAAGAAATCTATGGGCTGGTGCTTACAACGCATAATGGTCAACCGGTCTATTTAAAAGATGTCGCCCAGGTTATTGACGGTTTTAAGGAGGAAAGCAGTCGCTCCCGATTGAATGGACGCGCAGCGGTGAATCTCTCTGTAAAAAAACGATCCGGTGAAAATATTATCAGTATCAGCAAAGCCGTGGATACAATAATTGCTGAAGATCGTATTTCCTGGCCAGCGGGTACTGAAATATCCAAAGTGCTGGACAAGTCCCGTGACATTGAATTAATGGTGGCGGATCTTGAAAACAATATCCTCTCAGGTCTTGTGCTTGTCCTGATTGTTATTTTCTTTGTGCTTGGTATCCGCAATGCCATACTGGTCAGCCTTGCCATTCCGTTTTCCATGCTGCTTTCCTTTATCATTCTTCATTTGATGGGGATCACCCTGAACATGGTGGTTCTTTTCAGCCTCACCCTGGCACTTGGTATGCTGGTTGATAATGCCATTGTCATTGTGGAAAACATCCATCGCTTTATGGAACAGGGTGTCGGACGGTTTAATGCAGCAATGCAGGCAACGTCTGAGGTCGCCTATCCGGTTATCGGCTCCACTGTCACCACCATTGCAGCGTTTTCTCCCATGCTCTTCTGGCCGGGAATCATGGGCGAATTTATGAGCTATCTGCCGCTCACCTTGATTGTCACCCTTTCCTCCAGTCTTTTTGTAGCTTTGGTGATCAATCCGGCCATGGTCTCACTGTTCATGAAAGTAAAAAAGAGTGATTCAGTAACGGAAAAAAGTGTGTCGGAAATAGCGGCAGCAGTTAAAAAACCAGTAGAGATAAAAGGTTTTTTCCTCTCCTTCTATGGAAGAATTTTGTACGGAGCATTGGAGAAACCATTTACCATTATTGGTCTTGCTTTCTGCACTCTGATTCTCATGATTCAAAGCTGGCTGCTGGTGATCGGGCTTGAAAAACCGGTTGAGTTCTTTCCTGATATTGAGCCAAATGGAATTTTCGTCAATGTGGATGTTCCTGAAGGTGCTGGGCTTAATTATATCGATCAGATTATTCAACGTGTTGAACTTGCCATTGCCGGAGTGCAAACAACAACCATGGAAAGTAAAGCGGACTCACAAATAACTCCATTTACGGCTCTGGCACCTAAAAAACATGAAACTCCGGATGGTGAAGAATACCATGGCCCAAGTGATCTGAAGAATATCAAAAATGTCTATATGCAGGGTGTTGTCTCCGCAGGTGCTGGTTCCGTTTTTGCATCTCATACACCAAATCATGTTGGTGTTCGTTTTATTGAACTTGATAAGCGGACACGTTCATCCCATCAAACAGTGGCTGAGATAAGGGAACGAATGAAAGATATTCCAGGCGGGAAAATCACCATTGCCATGGAAGAAGAAGGACCACCCACCGGCGCCCCTATCAACATTGAAATAGCAGGAGACAACTTTGTTATACTTGGACAAATTGCTAAAAGTATCAAAGATATTCTCTCACAGGTTCCATATATTGATGATGTCCGTGATGATTTTGTTGAGGGGATTCCATCGGTTCAGGTGCTGGTTGATCGTCAAAAAGCCGCACTGTTTGGGCTTACAACTGACAGTATAGGCTTTGCTTTAAAAAGCGCATATAACGGTCTTGAAGTCTCATCGTTCAGAGAAGGAGATGATGATTATGACATTACTGTACAGCTTCAGCAAAAGGATCGTGAGGTTGTAGATATCCTGCATGAATTGATGATGCCGACACCTTCCGGGCAGATGGTTCCTCTCTCCACCATTGCCACCGTAAGCTTTGCCGGATCTCTTGGCGATATCATCCGTATCAATAACGAACGCGTGGTGACAGTGATGGCCAATGTTGACGAGACCAAAATTCCTGGTCCGGTTGTAAGGGAACAGGCCGCAAAAATTCTTCAGGATCTACCTGTTCCTGCCGGATATTCAATAAAATTTACCGGTGAGTTCGAGTTCCAGCAGGAATCAGAAGATTTTCTGTCAAAGGCCTTTCTGGTTGCTCTGTTACTGGTTTTTCTTGTTCTGGTGAGCATGTTTAACTCCATCAGCCAGCCATTTATTATCATGACCTCGGTCATTCTTTCACTGGGAGGAGTATTTCTCGGACTGACTCTGTTTGAGTCACCCTTTGGCATTATCATGACCGGGGTCGGAGTGATTTCTCTTGCTGGAGTCGTGGTAAACAATGCAATTGTTCTTATTGATTATACGAATAAACTGCGCAAGAGGGGCTATGATTTGAAGCAGGCTGTGGTTTCAGCAGGAGCTACCCGTCTGCGCCCAGTAATACTAACAGCCGTTACCACGATACTGGGTCTTATCCCCATGGTCACCGGAATTTCCTATGATTTTCATTCCTTGAGCATCTCATGGGTCAGTGAATCCAGTCAATGGTGGAGTTCAATGGCAGTGGTTATTATCTTTGGCCTTGTGGTTGCCACATTCATGACCCTGATTGTGGTGCCAACGCTTTATTATTTGCTGGAGAGAATGTCGGATAATTTTAAAAAGTCCGGGCAGCGAATCCGTGAAATCTATTGGAAACCATATCCGTGGCTGGCTGGAGTTTCAGTCATAAAGGAGGACAGATAAAAAATGCAGAAACAAAACTCTTTTTTAGTAATATTCTGTCTGATACTGCTGTTGCCGGTTTTTCTTCAAGCTGAGCAGTACCAACAAGAAAGAAATACAAAGGGCATTGATCTTTCATTGAGCCTGGCTGTGGAGCAGGCTTTGGCAAACAACCTTAACCTTAAGCTTAGGAGGGAAGACGTAATAATTGCAGAAGGTGCTGTCCAAAGCGTTGAAGGTAAATTTGATACTCTTTTATTGGCAGAAATAGGGACTGTGAATAAAGAACTCACTCCAATGCATGTAGGTGCTGCCGAAGAAGAGAACACTGCTTATCTCAGCGGGGAGCTGCAAAAAACATTTGCCACCGGTACTGAAGTGAATATGGGCTGGAGCAACAATCGTTTTGACAGCGATATGGACAACATGCTTATCGATCCTGCCTATAGTTCAATACTCTCATTAGGTGTCAGTCAACCACTGCTAAAGGGCTGGGGCACAGATATACAGACAGCTGAGATACAGGCGGCCAAAAAACAACTGGCTGCCTCTGGTTTTTTGGTGAACAGCCAGGCAGCAGACCTTGCAGCACTGGTCAAAAGCGCCTATTGGGATCTGGTTTTTGCGTTGCAGGATATAGAAGTACAGCAACTTTCTTTGACCCTTGCCAAAACGCTTCTTGAAGAGATAAAGGTAAAAATTGAAGCGGGAAAACTTGCTCAAATTGAATTGTATCAGCCGCAATCAGAAGTAGCCCGGCGTGAAGAAACGCTCATTGCTGCTGAACGGGCAATCGGTGTAGCTGAAGACGAGCTGAAATTGCTCCTTAACAGTGAGAACTGGTTTATTCCGCTGCATCCTACTGACACTCCGCAAACAACTCCAGTTCACCTGGACCTGGAAGGCATACTTACTAATGCACTATCCAACCGTCCGGACATCAAGGCAGCCGACTTGAATATCGAAGCGGCAAGAATACAGACAGCAGTTGCAACAGACAATACCAGGCCATCTCTTGCCATGGCTGGTAGCGTCGGCTATGGCGGAACCGATGGTGCGTATGGAGATGCCGTAGATATTGCATTTGATAAACCTGATACAAGATGGCAGGTTGGACTTAATTTTTCGGTGCCATTACAAAATTCCCATGCAAAGGGAGTTCTTGTACAGGCCATGGCTATTCACAGAAAAGCTAAAACCGATGCCAAACTGTTACGGCTGCAGGTAAAAAAATCCATTCGTACCACTGTTCGTGATGTAAATCTGGCGATCAAGGCCATGGAAGCCACCAGAAAAACAAGTATAGCAACATTAAAACGGCTTGAAGCGGAACAGGTAAAATTTGATGCTGGCAGCGCAACCACACTTGATGTTCTAATTGCGCAGGATGCCTATTCTCAGGCACTGAGCCAGGAAAACAGAATCGATATTATTTATGTTAAATCCCTGGCTGAGATTGACCGTATTCAGGGGATAGTTTCCATACAGAATGGTAATTTAGAATGATGATCCAGAATAGGATCACAGATTCGCTGCCTGCCAGCTTTCCTGCTCCAGCCACCCATTATCCAGAGTAAACAATAACTCATCAGGAAAAGGAAAATCCGGCTGATTTTCTACAATGTTCAGGGGAGACACTTCACATAATTTGACTCACAACTCTCCAAGAAGAGGCGACAACTATCCTGACACAGGGGGCAAGATGTGTTGGTATCAGTTTTTTGAGTTCATATTCGTAGATAATAACGAGAATCCATTTGATTCACTAGCTTTTTTGTCAAAAGTTATTGTTTCGTCGCAATTGTTAAATATATTGGTTCGCCCAACTACATAGTCTGCAAAATCAGCTGAACCTTTTTTATAATCTGTTAATGCTTGCCAGATTATTTGAGCATTTTCTATGCTAAATTGTGAGATCTGAAGAATATGCTGAATGACATTAATAGTTTTAGGCTTTGATAGTTTGTAGCATTTTTTCAACACCCAAACCAATTCACAAATAACCAAATGGTTAACGAATATTTTATTGTCATTTGAACAATAATTTTCAATAAATTCTGTGGCAATGTGGGATTGCAATTCATCATCTTGTGCGATGTAGCGAACGAGTATATTTGTGTCTATTCCAATCAAGATCTGCCACCATGGTCTCTAATGGCATTTTTCATATCATCTAATGAGACATATTTTTTTGGTTTAGGCACTAACTCTTTTAATGTCTTGATATCAGCTGTGACAGGCAAAATTGTGACTGAACCACTAGTATCTACCAAGAATTCAATTCTATCTCCTTTACCGATATTCAGGATGTTTCTGATATCCTTTGGGATGGTAATTTGACCTTTGGTCGTTATGGTTGAACTTAGCATGCGTCACCTCTTTTCTTGAAATTGGTTCTTTTCCTTACTTTAAGGTAAGGTGATGCGATTGTCAATGCTACACTGTGGAAAATAGGGACAGACCACGATTGTTCCCTATTGTTTCCTGGAATTATTGGGGAGGTGTTGGATGTTGAGACCTGACCCTTCTTTCTTCCCTGGTAAAAAAAATAAAAAAAGAAATCTTCTCTAAACCAGCGTACTCCTTGATATAGCGTAGTCATTTACTTTGGGCCATGGGGATATCTAGATATATCGCATAATGTATAGATAAATTGAGTAATTTATAGTTAAAGAAAAAGATGGTTTTGTTAATAACTTTCCCTGATATAGACTAAGATGTGAGGATAACAGAGGATTGCTAAGTGACCTCTGTTTGTCCCATGGATAAAGGGTTTTGAAAAGGCTTTGCCTGTAATCCCTTACCTGTCGGGCGATTCATATATGGTGTGATAATATGTGGTACTGATAGGAAAATATGTCAAAATCGGCTTTGACCAAAAAATGAAAATAGAGTTAATTCCCCTGCATGAGTTGCGGCGGTGAATCCTACCTCCGTATCCCGTCGAAACCGGAAGAGATGAACTTTGTTTCTTCTTTTCAAATGAGCACTTTCGAGAAATATATATATTGTAGACGTGGCAAAAGCCGTATAATCGGCGACTATGGCGTATTTTCGTTGTTGGAAATTGTGGGTTAAGGAAGAAATATGGTGTGGGAACAGGCAAAAACAGTGTTGAAGGAACGTCTTGGCGATGCAATCTTTAACCTTTGGATCGACCCTCTTGAATGTATCGCTTCCGATGCCGATCAGATTCGACTTGGTTGTCCCGATCGATTTTACAGGGCTCACCTTGATCGGAATCATCTTACAACTATTCAGAAAATAGTTACTGATCTTAGTAGTTCTTCCTGTACAGTAATGCTTTGTGATAAAGAAGTTCCCATACTTCCCGTTGCACAAGCAAAGGGTCAGCTTCGTTTGCCACATATCCCTGAAAAAAGATCTTTTGTTCGTTCTCTTCATCCCCGTTACACCTTTGATGCTTTTATGCTTGGTGAGTCTAATTTCTTAGCTCAGTCTGCTTGTAAGTCCATGATCAATGGTGAAGACACTGTGGGACCCTGTCTCTATATTAATAGCTCTACCGGACTTGGCAAAAGTCATCTGACTCATGCTGTAGCCCATACTCTTCTTGCAGGATCACCTTCTACCAGGCTCCGTTATATTACAGCACAGCAATATTCTTCTGAGATGGTACGTTGTATTCAAAATAAAAGCATGGATCAGTTTAAAACATCTTTTCATGATCAGTGCGATTTTTTGCTCGTTGAAGATATCCACACCTTAAAGGGGAAGAAAAAAACCCAGGAAGAATTAAATGAACTGTTGGATTCACTTATTAAAAGTGGAAAACGGGTAATTCTCACCGCAAACACTCCTCTACGTGATCTCAAAGGAATAGATAACGAATTGCAATCGCGCATGAGTGCAGGACTTACTACCACTATTCAGGCGCCAGACCTGGCAACCAGGTATCGCATTGTAGAACATAAGGCTGCACAGGGTGGGCTTGATCTTTCTGAAAATGTAATTTCCTATATAAGTCAGCAGGTTCAGGGTGATGTACGTCGCATAGAATCTACACTTCTTTCACTCAGTGCCAGAGTTTCGCTTCTTGGCGGACCTGTGGATATGGAGATGGTGCGGGAAATTGTGGCTGATGTTATAGGGCTTCCCGGAAATCTGACCACGGAACTGATAGGTGAGATGATTAGTCGAGAGTTCAATGTCAGTTATAAAGATTTGCAATCCCGCTCAAGAAAGAGGGTAATAGCTTTCCCGCGTCAGGTAGCAATGTATCTAGGCCGCAAGTATACAAAAGAGTCTCTTGAAAGTATTGGGAAGACTTTTAATCGTAATCATGCAACAGTCCTTCATGCTGTAAAAGTTGTCTCTGAACGTTGCAGGCATGATACTTCGGTACGTCGTCAAGTGGAAATACTTGATCGAAAAATGCTTGAATTATAAGTTGTAATTCCTTTCTTTTTGGTAACTTGTATGATGATTTATTAAATCGTTTCACTCAATAAATCATCATGCAAGTTACTCTTTTTTTATCCCCCGAAGCACCTCTTTTCTTTGCATCTATCTGTTTCAATATGGCTTTGCGCCGACAAATCGTATAAGGTATTGTTTTTTGAATATACGATTATCCCATTATAGAATGAATTCGAGGAGTTTTTATGACTATCCAGGAAATTATTTACACTAAAATTGATGAAGCACCTGCCCTTGCGTCCTACTCATTGTTACCAATATTGCAAGGATTTACCAAAGGATCAGGATTTTCATTGGTGGAAAAAGATATCTCTTTAGCCGGTCGTATTATTGCAAACTTTCCTGAAAACCTCACTCCTGAACAACAGATTCCGGATGATTTAAGCGAACTTGGCAGGCTCGCAAAAGAGCCGTCAACCAATATCGTTAAATTACCAAATATCAGTGCGTCCATCCCACAGCTGACAGATGCGATTAAAGAGCTACAGAATAAGGGGTATACCATTCCAGATTATCCGGCAGAACCACGGACTGATGAAGAAAAGGAATTTAACCGTCGATATTCAAAAGTTCTTGGTAGCGCTGTGAACCCTGTACTTCGTGAAGGAAATTCTGACCGCCGTGCAGCAGCCTCTGTGAAACGATTCGGGCAGAAAAATCCCCATCGCATGATGAAGCCATGGCCTGAGGTTTCAAAATGCCGGATAAGTCATATGGATGGCGGGGATTTTTATGGAACTGAAAAATCAACCACCGTGGCTTCTACAGGGGATGCAAGAATTGAGTATGTGGCCGCAGGTGGTGAGGTCACCGTTTTAAATGCGAAAATTCCACTGCTTGCAGGGGAAGTGATTGATTCCTCTGTTATGAATGTGCGAAGCTTACGTGAGTTTTTTAAAGCACAGATTGCAGAGGCAAAAAAAGATGGGGTGCTTCTTTCACTGCACCTGAAAGCCACCATGATGAAAGTATCCGATCCTATTATGTTCGGACATTGTGTTTCTGTATTTTATAAGGATGTCTTTGATAAGCACGGAGAATTGTTTGCAAGCCTTGGAGTCAATGTGAATAACGGCCTTGCCGATGTGTATGATCGCATAGAGTCCTTGCCTGAGACACAAAAGAATACGATCAAGAAAGATATAATGGCAGTTTATGAAAGTAATTGTGAGCTTGCCATGGTGGACTCCAGCAATGGGATTACAAACCTTCATGTTCCCAATAATATTATTATAGATGCCTCTATACCCGTTGTGGTTCGTGATGGTGGTAAAATGTGGGGCCCAGATGACAAGCTCCACGATACCAATGCCATGATTCCTGATCGCTGTTATGCAACCATCTATCGGGAAGTGGTGCTTGATTGCCAGAAGAACGGTGCTTTTGACCCAGCTACTATGGGTAGTGTGTCCAATGTTGGACTTATGGCACAGAAGGCCGAAGAGTATGGTTCGCACGATAAGACTTTTGAAGCTCCTGCAAATGGCACTATTCGCGTTGTTGATGATTGCGGTACAATCCTTCTTCAGCAGTCTGTTGAAAAAGGAGATATTTTCAGAATGTGCCAGACAAAAGATGCCTCCATTCGGGACTGGGTAAAACTTGCCGTAACCCGTGCCCAGGCAACCGGGGCACCAACACTCTTTTGGCTTAATCCAAAACGTGGTCACGATGCTGAGATTATTGCCAAGGTGAATAAATATCTTTCAAATCATGACACAAGCGGCCTTGATGTACGTGTGGTAACTCCCATAGAAGGTATGCGGGAGTCCCTCGCCCGTATTAGAAAAGGTGATGATACAATTACTGTAACCGGAAATGTTCTGCGTGATTATCTCACCGATCTTTTTCCCATTTTAGAGCTTGGAACCAGTGCTAAAATGTTATCCATTGTACCCCTGATGAATGGTGGCGGATTATTTGAAACAGGAGCTGGAGGATCTGCTCCCAAACATGTTCAACAGTTTGTGACAGAAGGGCATCTGCGCTGGGATTCATTGGGTGAATTCTGTGCTATGGTGCCGTCCTTTGAACATATAAGTGCGACATACAATAATGAAAAGGCAGCTCTTTTTGCTGAGACCCTTGATCAGGCCATCGGGAATTTTCTCGAAAATGAAAAATCACCATCCAGAAAAGTTGGCGAGCTTGATACCCGTGGGAGTCATTTCTATCTGGCTCTCAGCTGGGCAAGAGCTTTGGCTGCACAAACAAAAGACACTGATCTACAGGTCAGGTTTACCCGGGTTGCACAAGAACTTAGTGACAATGAAGCAGTAATTGTTGATGAGATGATTAGTTGTCAGGGAGAGGCTGTTGATCTTGGTGGTTACTTTATGCCGGAGATTGAAAAGGTTTCCGCGACCATGCGCCCAAGTGCAACCTTTAATGCGATTATTGATAAACTGTAATATGATGCCCTGAGGGTAGAAGAAAGAAGATATTTGGTATTCGGTTTCAGCCACTGCTGCTACTTTTTTAAGCCAAAAATCCCTTTCTTTTTTGACGAGAATGAGGGGTTATAGCTCTTCCTGTGGCTTCGCCTCCCTTTAGAACGGGATTGTTCCGTTGGCGTTGAACGATACTCCTGTTTCAAAGGTGAAACAGGAAGTTCAGCCTGATTTCCGGTGAGAGATTCGGCGTATAGCTCACAGAACAGTGAGCAGGACTTGTAATAACTCTTCTTTTTGATCCATTTCGGCCATGAATTACTCTCATGATATCTGAGAAACTGCGGCAAATTGGAAAGCAGTATTACCATTTCCTGGCGGATGGAACGCCGCAGGTTCAGCTGAACCCCCAACCCTTTATCTAACTCTTCACGAAGGGTTTTTGAAAATCTGAATGCTTCGGAACCTTTTAATCTCTGTTGTACCAAATCAAATTTGGCGTTGGCCCAGGGAACCAGAACCAAAGCCAGCAGGAAGTCATTGGCAAGCCCTCGTTTGCCAGATTCTTTTGCCAGATTTGAACATCGGTCAACGACCTTTGCAATAGCCGCTAGCTGTTCACGATAAGGTCTCTCTTCTGCACCTTCTTTTTGAGAAAGTGGTTTTTTGTATAATCCGAAAATATCGAAGAACAGCTCCGTATCCAGAGCCAGTTTCAACCATTCGGACAAGGCGCCACTGTGCAGATCCTTAAAAAATTCATCCCGAATTCGTGATGGCGGGCAGAGGGTGAGTTTTCCATGATTCTCACAGATGGCCTGCCAACTTTCAGGCGAAATACGAAACCCAAGTCTCCCCGCATGTCTGATTGCCCGCAGCATGCGTACCGGATCTCTGGTGATGCGCCGCACAGGCTCTCCCACAAATTGCACAACGGATTTATCAAGATCATCAATCCCGCCTATGTAATCAATAATGGTGTTATTCTCAATCTCGTAAAACAGACCATTGACGGTAAGATCACGACGTTGGGCATCTTCCCCTAGACTTCCATAGGTATTATTGGGTGCAAGTACGACTTCCGGGCCATCAAGATCATATTCACTTAAGGAACGGAGAGTGGAAACTTCTATTTCTTTGCCATGAAAAAAGACCTGAACCAGACGAAAACGTCTGCCAATGGTTCGGCTGTTTCGAAAAAGTTTTCGAACTTGTCCGGGACGGGCGTCGGTGGAAATATCAAAATCTTTCGGCGATCTATTAAGATACAAATCACGTACACCTCCCCCGACCAGATACCCGGCATACCCGTTGTCACGCAGTATGCGCAGCACTTTCATGGCATCCTTGTCAATCATATGATGCCGGATGGGATGATTATCGGCGGTGATGATTCGAGGTTCGTTGGAAAAGGTCATAGGCAAATAAAAAACAAGTCTCTAGGAATAATCTGATATTACTTCAATATGAACAATAGATAATGACTTGCTTGTTCCGGTTTGTCAAGGACATGGTTGCCGCATAATAAAGTCAGTCCATTATAACAACAGTATTTTTTTATCAAATACAGGTTAATTTATCAGGAAATAGTGTTTTTTCCCTGTACGGTCTGCATATACTTGACATTTTGCAGTAATTGCGTTTTATTTTATTCTTTTTGACAAAGAATTTTTGGGAGGAATTGGAGTGAAAATAATGGCCCTGAACGGCTTTAAAGACATCGTACCCAGTGAAGTGGAATTGTGGCGGAAAGTAGAAAATACTGGTCGTGATATTTTTTCACGTTTCAATTTCTCCGAAATTCGCATGCCCATACTGGAAAAAACGGAGCTCTTTGCCCGTTCCATTGGTGAAGCCACTGATATCGTTGAAAAGGAGATGTATACCTTTGTCGATAAACAGATAACCATGCGTCCTGAAGCCACTGCATCTCTTCTTCGTGCGTATATCCAACATGGGCTGTATGTCCAGAAACCGGTCCAGAGACTTTTTACCATTGGCCCGATGTTTCGCCACGAACGTCCCCAGAAGGGACGTTTACGCCAGTTTCACCAGATGGATATTGAAGTGCTTGGAACCCCTAATCCACGGGTTGATGCCGAACTCATGGCCATGGGTGCCATGCTTCTTGAAGAGCTTGGAATACCAGTAAGCCTTGAGATGAACTCTCTTGGCTGCCCGGTTTGCCGTCCCGGATTTCGTGAAATATTACTTACCTTTATTGCTGATCGTAAAAATGAGCTTTGTGATGATTGTAACAGGCGCAGCACAACAAACCCTCTACGGGTTCTTGACTGTAAAAATCCAAAATGCAGGGAACAGGTTGAAGAAGCGCCGTCTATTCAAAAACATCTTTGCAATGACTGTGATGACCATTTTGCTTCTGTACAAAAAGGATTAGATAGTCTTAACGTACAATACAGTTTAAATAAATTTATGGTTCGAGGTCTTGATTATTATACCCGTACCACTTTTGAGTTTATCACTAGCGATCTTGGTGCTCAGGCAGCGGTTGGTGCCGGTGGCCGCTACGATGGTCTTGTTGAGAAACTTGGCGGCCCTAAGGTTCCAGGGATTGGTTTTGCGCTTGGGATGGAACGTCTTGTGCTTCTTCTGCAACAACAGGAAGTAAAAATAGACAGCGCCAAGGTCGATCTCTTTGTTGCCGGTCTTGGCGAAAAAGCATCTGAATTTGCATTTTCTCTTGCTCATACCCTGCGCCAGAACAGCTTAAATATAGCCATGGATTACGAAGGACGCAGTTTGAAAAGCCAGATGAAACAGGCAAACAAGCTAAACGCCAGGTTTGTTCTCATTATTGGCGAGAATGAACTTGAGCAGGGACATGCTGTGCTGAAAAATATGCAAACTCAGGAACAGCAAGATATTGAAATACATTCTGACAACAAGGAAATAGCATCTTCACTTTTGCTAAGATGCCAATAACTAATACTTTAATTTTTTTAAAATATAACCACGGAATGTAACTTGTTCAAAGTTACTAATATAATTATGGAATCAATGGGAACCCTCCGAAGAAGTCATTCTTGCAACGATCTTACAAGTGCCAATATCGGTGATGAAGTAATCCTCATGGGCTGGGTACTACGCAGACGTGACCACGGCGGGGTTATTTTTATCGATCTCCGTGACCGCCATGGCATCACCCAGATCATATTCAATCCCGAGGTCAGCCCCGAAGTGCATAACAAAGCGCACCAACTTCGCAGTGAATGGGTTATTGCCATTCGTGGCAAGGTCGAAGCCAGACTTGAAGGCATGGCCAACAAAAAACTGGACACAGGCGAGATTGAAATCTTTGTTCGGGAGCTGCGTATCCTGAATGTTTCTGAAACCCCGCCGTTCCCACTCGACGAAGAAAGCGAAGTCTCAGACACCATCCGTCTTCAATACCGCTACATGGATCTCAGACGTCCAGAGATGGCTGCAAAGCTCTACCTGCGCCATAAAGCCGTACAATCCATACGGACTTACCTGAACGACATGGAATTTTTGGAAGTGGAAACTCCCAT
This sequence comes from Desulfocapsa sp., assembly GCA_022712975.1. GTDB lineage: Bacteria > Desulfobacterota > Desulfobulbia > Desulfobulbales > Desulfocapsaceae > Desulfocapsa. The sequence continues at coordinate 20,697 of JAFLJO010000099.1, read as the reverse complement.
GCTCACCCGCTCCACTCCTGAAGGTGCCAGGGATTACCTGGTTCCAAGCCGTGTTAATGCAGGAAAATTCTATGCCCTGCCCCAGTCTCCCCAGCTCTTTAAACAGCTGCTCATGATTGGCGGCATAGATCGCTACTATCAAATCGTAAAATGTTTTCGTGATGAAGATCTGCGTGCCGATCGTCAACCTGAATTCACTCAAATTGATATGGAGCTCTCCTTTATGGACGAGGAGCAGATTATTGAAATCACCGAAGGGATGATCGCCAAGCTCTTTAAAGATACTCTGGATATTGAGGTGGCTCCACCATTTAAGAGAATCAGCTATGATGAGTGCATGAATCGCTTTGGTACTGATCGACCTGATACCCGTTTTGGCTTTGAGCTTGTGGATCTTTCCGGGATTGCCAAAACCTGTTCATTTAAAGTGTTCCGTTCCATAGCAGATGGCGACGGAACCGTTCGTGCCATTAATGCTAAAGGGTGTGCAACTTTTTCCCGCAAGGAACTTGATAAGCTCACCGATTATGCAGCCCAGTTTGGTGCCAAAGGACTTGCCTGGGTGAAAATGAAGGCGGATGGCAACTGGCAATCACCCATTGCCAAGTTCTTCAGTGATGAAGAGCGTGGAGCCATGACCAAGGCTCTTGATGCGGAAGAAGGTGATTTGCTCTTGTTTGGTGCTGACAAAGAATCTGTGGTCTTTCCGGTTCTTGGTGAACTTCGGGTGGAAATTGCCCGCCGCCTTGAATTACTGGACAAGAAGAATTTTAATTTTATCTGGGTGACAGACTTCCCACTCGTGGAATATGATGAGAACAAAAAGCGTTTCCAAGCACTTCACCATCCTTTCACAGCTCCGAAGGACGAAGATCTGGACAAGCTGGAAAGTGACCCTGCATCTGTTTACAGCAGAGCCTACGATCTGGTTTTAAATGGAACCGAGATTGGTGGCGGCTCCATCCGTATCCATCAGCGTGATATTCAGTCTAAGGTATTAAAGGCTCTTGGTATCAGTGAAGAAGAGGCCAATGATAAGTTCGGTTTTCTTCTCCGCGCACTTGAGCTTGGTGCGCCTCCCCATGGCGGACTGGCCTTTGGTTTGGATCGATTGCTGATGATCATCACTGGAAGCGATTCCATTCGTGACGTCATCGCTTTTCCAAAGACCCAACGTGCAACCTGTCCTCTCACCGAGGCACCGGCAGGAGTTGCAAGAAAGCAGCTCACTGAGCTTTATCTGCGTCCTGACTGGAAGGAAAGTAAAGACTCCTGATTTGGTATATCCTTCTGCCAGTCACTAGTGAAAAGAGTGACTGGCAGCTTTTTCTCAAAATTCATTCAACTTTTGTGTATCCCATTGCTTGCCAACGACATACTCCGAAAAATTCGCTACAGCCTTGATCTAAAAGACAAGGACATGTTACAGATATTCCAGGCTCAGCAACAGGAGTCACAGGAGATCAAGTTATATACCTTACTTAAAAAAGAGGATGAGCAGGGATTTGTTCTTTGCTCTCAATCCCTGCTGAATACATTCCTCGACGGTTTGATTATTTTTTACCGGGGATCCTTAAATAAACCTTCGGTACCAGCACCAGAAGTTCTCAGCAACAATGATGTCTTACGAAAAATCCGTATAGCTCTGATCTATCAGGAAAGGGATATGCTGGAGGTATTCAAGCTTTCGGGAATGGAAATTTCCAAATCAGAATTGTCATCTTTTTTCAGAAAAAAAGGTCACAAACATTACAAAGAATGTGGTGACCAGTTCCTCCGTCATTTCCTGCAGGGCCTTTCCTTATACAAGAAAAGGCCTGTTAATCGGGAAACAGTTTCCAGAACAGAAAAAGTATGGGTTAAAAGGGAAAAGTAAGAAGTTACATTTTAGCTTTTTCGAGAAAAAGCGGTTCCAATGCTGTCTTCATGTTTTGTAGACCCGCCAAAAACTTCTCTCGGGAATCTTCGACAAGCTCACTTGAAAGTGTTTGATAATAGTCGATACCTTTAAGCAGGTTTTCCCTCATCCCCCCTAGAAAAGAAGCATTATTAACGCTAAGTCCCAGTGGAAAATTATCTACTTCTTTGCGGAGATAATCAACATAAAGGCTAAGTTCTTTCACAAACATATGAGGCCGGTCACTCGATGTGATTAATGAGAGACGACCATAAATATGATCAAGCATTTCCTGGAGCGTGGCAATTTTTGAGAAATCAACAATCCCCGGGCCGCAACAAACAGTAGCCGCAGTATCAGGATCAGTATCAATGCCGAGCGGTATTGTTGCATTTCCACTAAGTTCATGGCAAACACATGACTTAGCGAGTATTCTTTCTTTGATTATTTCATAGGCTTCAGGAGAGTGACCTTCTTTCGGAAGAGCCTCAAGTTTCTTATTAATATATGCACGAGATGCCAGACATATCGGCTTCCTGGTAAATTCTGTATTAAAACCGACAAATCCCTTGGGACAAGACGATCCGGGCTTACCTTCTTTTATCCGCCTGCGACGCAAATCCTCACTGGTGGATGTACGCATGTTCCAGAAAGGTACTCCAAGAGGTGATGCATCGCTGAGAAAAACATCGTCACCCGAGGCTTCCATAAGACGTTTAATGTTCACGTCATCCATAAGTACCGCTTCAGGGACAAGCAAAAACGGAGTCCCCCAGCCGACACTGTCAACACTGTAATAATTCAGTAAAAAGTCATGTTCCGCAGCGGTTCCCACTCCACCCTGTACCGTGACTTTAAAATTATCTGGAAGTTTGCCGGCAAATTCTCCTTTTGCAGAAAGAGCCTTGGCATACATGGGAGCAAGTTTTTCACGAAGTTCATTCTTTTTTCGCTTAAATTCCTCCAAAACTACTCCCATCAGAAACCCTTTGGAAGGAAAGGTATGCCCACCGCAATTCAGCCCTGATTCGATGCGGAATTCCGACACCCATAACCCTAATTTAGCAATGAATCGTCCCTGAATTTCAGATGACCGATGATCACTTACCTTCAGGATAATTTTTTTCTTTGTGTCCCCATTTTTGTCTGGGAAAAAGTCTTTAAACTCCGTCATATATCTGTAAAGTCGTTTATTAATCCCTGCAGAAAACACTATTGACGCAGAAAGAGTACTTTCTGCAAAGCCACGAAGAGCACTCATGGCATCGGCATACATTGGTGGAAGCATTTCTCCCTTGTTGTACTGATTCCGGTCAAGTTTGGTCATGATATTCACATCGATGCTACCGGGAACAGCCTGACTGCGGAGCAAATCCTGGGTTGATATCTTCTCGGAACCATCTGATAATTTCAGCATTTTCAGATAACTCTTTTTCAGTGGTGCATGATCTGGAAGCATTTCATAATACTTTGTTATCTCACTGCCTTTATCAAAAGGTGACTTTTGTAATATATCGACCTGCCTGGCCACCAAACGATCTACAAGATTCAGGTATGCTGTAATCCGGAGTGTACGGGAATTTTTACTGTTTACAATTTCTTCGTAAGGTTCATTTTCCTTTTCACAGTGATACTTTCGTATCTGCTCGATTAACACATCATCCACAATGGATATGGATGAAGAAATACCGTATCTGGCTACTCTCAATGGAGTGTCTATGGAAAATCCCGTTCCCATAACAGGAATATGAAAAGTATGTGCTGGTGAAGCAGAAAAAGTGTCTGGCATGGTATCCTCAAGCAGTTTTAAACAGTATTAAAAAGTTGACGTTAAAAATTCTGGTCTATAATAACTCATCATGTCCATAAAGTAATGGATTTCTCAGTTTTCTGATATTTTGATTGGTACAAGGCTATGCGGCAACTCCTGACATACTGTCACACACTCTCCAGAAGATGCTCAGGGGTGAACAGCAAACTCTGCAAGTTCAATGAAAAAAGCCCAGATACCAGTAAGAAACATAAGAGTAATAGCCGTTGCTGCCAGAACCAGATCCATGCCTTTCTGATAGCGACGGAGAAAAGATTTTAAAACATTCTGTTTTTTTCGACTAAAGACACTCCGGCAACCAAGTGGCAATAATTCCTGTACATAAGGTCTTTCGCTAACAATACATTTTTTTTCCATGCTACACCTCTCTTTAAATGGTTTCTAAGGAGTGTAACAGAGGTAGGTGCTCACAGAGTGAGCACCGTCAAAAATAAAAGACACTTTATGTAAAAAAATGATGCTCCCTGTTATAAAAAGAGGGCAAGCAGAGATAGAGTAGCAAAGGAAACAAGAATTCCCCAGCCAACTAGAGCAGCAGCCAGTCTTGGCGCCAAACCAGCACTCATTGCCATGGCACCAGCGGTAACCATTGGAGGCATACCAGCTTCAAAAATTGCGATACGGGATGCATCGGAATCAAGTCCCATGAATTGACAGATAAAGAGGACGACAAGGGGAATAACCAGGAGCCTTGCACCCAGACCAAAGAAAAACGCCTGGGCTTGCCCTGGGGCAAGTTTGATTTTTAACTGTAGTCCAATGGCAAACATAACCACAGGAACCAGAGAGGAACCAATCATTGAGAGACTCTCTGCAACATCGGGATGCTGTAGAGGTTTTGCAAAACATACCGCTATGAGCAAAGCCAGAAAAGGGGGAAATGTAAAAACCTTGCGGACTACACCCATCATACTTTGCTGCTGTTTACCGTACAGTGCGAGAATCAGAGAACCGTAAGTGGAAAGTGCCAGAAATGAACCGAACTGATCATAAATTATTCCATAGGACACCATATCAGATCCGAAAAAGGCATCAATCATGGGAATACCCAAAAACGACGTGTTTCCAAGAGGGACAGTAAGAAGCAGTACAGCCTTTACCTCGGTAGACCAGCCAAACAATCTACTGGCACACCATACAAGAAGAGCTCCAAAAGCCGTCACAAACCAGGGAACCCAAAGCAGAACAACAAGGTCAGTTGAAAAAGAGAGCCTTGGAACCTGGGATAGAACAAGGGCTGGGAGTGCCACCCAGATGACATAGAGGTTCAGTGTCAGAGGTGCATTTTTAGCAAAAACTTCCCTCCGCTGCAGGAACATGCCAAAAACCAGGCAGGTGAATATGAGGATAAAATTTTCCATTTGTCAGGAACAAGCATCAGTCTCCGGTTTAAATCCTGCAAGCGGATTTATTGGCTTTTTTTATTGTAGTACTGACATGACAGGAATCACAGAACATGATGCCCTGCGGGCAGAAGGTATTCGATATTCGGTATGCGGTTTTGGCAAGCAACATAGGAACAACTCCCGCAGAAACTTTGATTTTCCGATACATAGATTTATAATCGTCTCCTCTAGGCCTCATCCACACGTTCATCCTCTTTTGTGGATTCGGCGGCATCATTTTCAGCTGCTCTTTTTTCAAGTGCTGCTTGTTCCTGTTGCATACGAACGGCTTTCGGAATCTTTGATTCTGGAAGGATCATTTCTGTGATTTTCTCGATTTCTTCCTGAAGATCAGGGTCCTCCAGACAGATTTCGCATTCAGCAGCATGTTTTTCTATGAATGAAACCATACGAGCAGGAGCCATGGTTTCATTACTTACATGGATATACCATCCTTTGATCTGTTTAATGAGTCTTTCGCACTGCATGTTATTTTATTTTACCTGAATAATGGAGATGAAAAAAAGTATATTCTTGCGTTGTATCAATTAATTGACAAGAAAAGTATACATTATAGCCTAAGAAAGCAAAGTATAAAAAAGTTGTTTTCCGTAATGTTTGGTATTAAAGTGGCTGGCACGTTGTGGAAGTGGTTAGTGCACTGGTGGCGCTCCCGGACTTCAAATCCGGTGTAGCGGGTTAATGGCTCGCTAGGTGGGTTCGATTCCCATGCACTTCCGCCAACCTTTTTATGCCTTTTCCGTTTTTTTCAAGAGAGGATGTCCCAGTTCTTTTCGTTGTTCTACGTATCCGTTTGCTACTTTTCGTACAATGTTTCGTATTCGTCCAATGTATCTGGTTCGCTCAGCCACGCTGATTGCTTTTCTGGCATCGAGAAGGTTGAAAGTATGTGAGCATTTCAGACAGTAATCGTATGCCGGAAGAATTAATCCTTTTCCCACCAGTTTAAGGCCTTCTTCTTCGTAGGTGTTGAATGAGTTGATCAGTTCCGCAACATTTGCCTCTTCGAAGTTAAATGTAGAGAATTCCACTTCTGCCTGATGAAAAATATCTCCGTACTTTACGGAATCGTTCCAGGCGATATCGTAAACTGAATCCACTCCTTGAAGATACATGGCAATGCGTTCAAGCCCGTAGGTGATTTCAACCGTTGTGGGAAAGAGGTCGATGGAGCCTGCCTGTTGGAAATAGGTGAATTGGGTGATTTCCATACCGTCAAGCCATACTTCCCAGCCCAGTCCCCACGCGCCAAGAGTCGGAGATTCCCAGTCATCTTCAACGAAACGAATGTCGTGCTCAAGCAGATCCAATCCAAATTTTTTCAGGCTTCCAAGATAAAGCTCCTGAACGTCAATTGGAGACGGTTTCAAGACAACCTGATACTGGTAATAGTGCTGGAGGCGATTGGGGTTGTTCCCGTAGCGACCATCGGTAGGGCGTCGTGATGGCTGGACGTATGCGGCTTTCCATGGCTCTGGGCCAAGCGAACGGAGGAGGGTGGCCGGGTGAAATGTTCCTGCTCCCACTTCCATGTCGTAGGGTTGCTGAATAACGCAGCCCTGATCAGCCCAGTACTGGTTAAGTTGAGAGATAACATCCTGAAAATTCATTCAATATTCCTGCTACGATGAAAGGTTGATTTTTGTTGGTAACTGATTACTTTTCATATTCAATTATCTGAGTTTGGTATCGCTGGATAAAGATGCTCCTGCATTAAAAGTTAATTGATCATATCTACCACAGCCCATATACGGGGTAAATCATTATTTTTCTGCTGGTGAGGGAACTTACCGGAATCAGGATAAAAAAATATTTAAGGTTTAAGTCTATGCATTCAATACATCTCACGCCGCCCATCGATGATATTCTTCAATCAGCCCGTGTTATTGCTGTGGTTGGTTTTTCACCAAAAGAAAACAGACCCAGCCATGTAGTGGGCAAGTATTTGCTGGATGCTGGATTTACAGTCTATCCAGTAAATCCTGGTGTTAGTGAGATTCTGGGGCATATATCTTACCCTGATCTTGCATCTGTTCCAGAACCCGTTGATGTGGTTGATATATTCAGACGTAGTGAAGATGTCTTGCCCATAGTAGAGGCAGCCATTGCAATAGGGGCAAAAGCTGTCTGGATGCAACAGGGAATTGTGAATGATGCGGCTGCAAGCCTTGCTGAGAAGGCAGGATTGCATGTTGTCATGGATCGTTGCATTAAAATTGATCATGCTAATTTGATCTCTTAAAGGTTTTTTGTGTCGTTATGGAACCTGATAAAATAAGTGTCCGCGGGGCGCGGATGCATAATTTGAAAAATATAGATGTGGATATTCCAAGAAATAGTCTTGTGGTTTTCACTGGACTATCCGGTTCCGGGAAATCGACTCTTGCTTTTGATACCCTCTATGCTGAAGGGCAGAGGCGCTATGTGGAATCTTTGTCTACTTATGCCAGACAGTTTCTCGGGCAGATGGAAAAACCTGAAGTTGATGCCCTTGAGGGCTTGTCGCCTGCTGTATCCATTGAACAGAAGACGACTTCCAAAAATCCTCGTTCCACCGTTGGAACTGTGACCGAAATTTACGATCATCTGCGTCTTTTATTTGCGAGATGCGGACGCCCATATTGTCCTGAATGTGGTGATAAAATCAGATCTCAGTCCATTGAGGATATGGTTAACAGCCTGGCAGAATTACCTGAAGGAACAAAACTTATTCTACTTGCCCCAATGGTTACCGGAAAAAAGGGACGCCACGAGCAGTTATTGGCACGAATCAGAAAAGAAGGATTTGTGAGGATTCGGGTTGATGGAAATATTGTTCATGCCGATGATGTTCGGGCACTGGAAAAGAACAAACGTCATACCGTTGAGATTGTTGTAGATCGTGTGGTAATAAAAGCTTCTGGAATTCGTCGTCTCAGTGACTCTATAGCTACTGCAGTAAAATTGACCGAAGGTTTTCTAGTGGCTTATTTTCCGGATACCGGGGAAGAACAGTTGTTTAGTGAACATGCTGCCTGTCATAAGTGTGGTATTTCCATGCCCCGACTTTCAACGCAACTTTTTTCTTTTAATAATCCGCAGGGTGCCTGTGAAGAATGCGGGGGCTTGGGGGTGAAACAGTTTTTTGATGACACACTTATTGTTCCAGAGCCATCGCTTAGCCTCAAAAGAGGAGCAATTGCACCATGGGGAAAACGTGGGGGAAAGACTTACTCAGGGCAAATGTTGGCGTGCGTTGCAAAACATTACTCTTTTTCAATGACCACACCCTTTTCCAGGTTATCTCAAAAGATACAAGACATTTTACTGTATGGTTCAGGACAGGAAGAAATTTCTTTTCAATATCAAAAGGAGCGTCGCAGCATGACAACTGTGAAGCCTTTTGAGGGCGTCATACCACAACTTGATCGACGTTTTCACGAGACGCAGTCCTCAATGATCCGAGAGGAGCTTGGGCGCTATATGAATGAGCAGACCTGTCCCAAATGTCACGGGGCGAGGTTAAAACCAGAGGCGCTTGCAGTGAAGGCAGGTAAGTGGACAATTCATGAACTTACCTGTCTTTCAATTGACAAAATGATTGAGCATATACCTCTTATCCCATTCAGTAGCCGGGAGCGGCAGATTGGTGAACCCATTTTAAAAGAAATTATAGACCGATTGTCATTCCTGGAAGATGTCGGGCTTGGATATTTATCTTTAGAGAGGCGTTCAGGTACACTTTCAGGTGGTGAAGCACAACGTATCAGATTGGCTTCTCAGATTGGTTCACGACTTGCCGGTGTTTTGTATATTCTTGATGAACCCAGTATTGGTCTGCATCAGCGTGATAACCAGAAACTTATAAATACTCTTGTAGAACTGCGTGATATGGGAAACAGTGTCATAGTTGTTGAACATGATACTGATACGATTATGACGGCAGACCATGTACTTGATATGGGGCCTGGGGCTGGTGTTCATGGTGGTGAGGTTGTGTATTCCGGTGATGTTGCAGGTCTTCTTAATTGTGAAGAATCTTCGACTGGAAAGTATCTTTCAGGACGCTTGAGTATTGCTGTTCCTGAGAAGCGAAGGAAAGCAGGAAGAGGGCAGTTTCTCAGATTAAAAAATGGAGTTGTAAATAATCTGAAAGAGGTCGATGTGGCTTTTCCTTTAGGTGTTATGACTTGTGTTACCGGTGTTTCCGGATCGGGCAAAAGTTCGTTGGTTATTGAAACCTTGTTCCGCCTTGTAAAGGAAGGTTTGGGGCGTAGGCTTGATCGTGTACAGATCGGAAAAACAAAGCTGACCGGGCTGACTAAAGTTGATAAAATCATTGATATTGATCAAAGTCCCATTGGCAGAACGCCCCGTTCTAATCCTGCTACTTATACCGGTGTTTTTACTCCTGTTCGTGAACTTTTTGCAAGGTTGCCGGAATCCAGAGTGCGTGGCTATAAATTGGGACAGTTCAGTTTCAATGTGAAAGGTGGTCGTTGTGAAGCTTGTGAGGGGGAAGGGGTTAATAAGATCGCTATGCACTTTTTGCCGGATATTTATGTAGAGTGTGAAGCATGTTTAGGAAAACGGTATAATCGTGATACCCTGGAAATAAAGTATCGTGGGAAAAACATCCATGAAGTACTCTCCATGACAGTTGAGGAGGCTCTGGAATTTTTCAAAAATATTCCACCTGTTAAAAACAGGCTGCAAACACTCTTTGATGTTGGTTTAACATATATTACACTGGGGCAATCTTCTGTAACGTTATCTGGTGGTGAAGCACAGCGGGTTAAATTGGCAAAAGAACTTTCCGGGCGAGCCAGTGGAAAAACTTTGTATATTCTTGATGAGCCAACAACCGGCCTTCACCCGGCAGATATTCAGTATTTGCTGAAAGTCCTTGGGCGACTTGTTGAGACTGGTAATACTGTTATAGTTATCGAGCATAATCTTGATGTGGTAAAAACCGCAGACTGGATTATTGATGTTGGGCCGGAGGGTGGTGAACATGGTGGAAAGATTGTAGCCACAGGCACTCCTGAAGAGTTGATTACTCATGAAGACTCATATACAGGATACTATCTGGCAAAAGAATTGTCAGCACGGGTAGATGTGTAATTTACTTTGCGTAAAGGCTCGGCTTGCTGTTTAATAAGTGTAACTGCTCACAGGACACCGGATATTTTCACAGTCCGACTTGGTTTACGTATGACTAGCACTGGTGAACAGTACGTAAGCCAGTATATATATAAGTGCCTTCACCAAATTATTTCGAAGTCTACGCTTAACGGCTTCGTCCAACAAAAAAATCCAGCTGACCTCCTTCGGCGGTAGCTGATTTAGGTGTTATGCTTCAATATATTCACCTATTCTGCTTGACGTATTACGGGTAGCGTAATAGATTGTAGGTATGATTAAGTCATTTTCATGCAAAGAGACCGAAAAACTTTATAACGATCAGCGAATACGACGTTTCCAATCTTTTGAAAGACAGGCAAGAAAAAGACTAATGGTACTTCATGCAGCTCCAAGTTTAGATGCCCTTATGCTCAATCCGGGTAATAAATTTCATTCATTGGAAGGGGATCGAAAAGGCCAATACGCTATTAGTATTAATAAACAATGGAGGGTTTGCTTTCTGTGGGAGGATGGGAATGCATTTGATGTCGAAATTGTTGATTATCATTGAAGGAGAGTTATGAGTATAAAAAAACTACTTGATCCTATTACACCAGGTGAAGTTTTAAAAGAAGACTTTATGGAACCTTTGGCAATTAGTATTAATCAACTTTCCAGGGATTTATCGGTCCCTCCAAATCGCATCAGTGAAATCGTAAATTCGAAGCGTTCAATTACAGCAGAAACTGCTTTAAGATTGCAAAGATATTTTGGAGTAGAAGCACAATTTTGGTTAAATCTACAATCTGAGTTTGACCTTCGTGTCATGAAACGGAAAATTTGGAATGATATTGAACAACGTATTATTCCTATTCAGAAAGCTCCTGCAAATATCGACCATCACGTAATGGCATAGCAAATCGCTAGCATTGACGTTTTTTGCGCCGTTTCGTTCGCAAGCTCACTGCACTCTGCAAAAACGCAATTCAGCTCAATCGTTGTACCAAGTGAGTAGTTACCATTCAAAAATACATTTATTGAGGTAGATTAACATGGCAGAAGAACAGGCTAAGACCAGTACTACAGAAGAAAATGAAAATCCGGTTTTTCGGATGCAGAAAATGTACATTAAGGATTTTTCTTTTGAAAATCCTAATGCACCAAGTGTTTTTCAGGCCCCGAACCAGGAGCCAAAAGTTGAAGTTAATTTAAAATTAAACAATAAAAAACTCGATGATAACCACTATGAAGTGGCCTTGCAGATCACCGCAAAAATCATTGATCAGGGGAATGATGATAAGACTATGTTCATCATGGAGATTGAGCATGCTGCAGCATTTTTGATGAAGAATATCCCGGATGAACATCACGAAATGGTTCTTGGTGTTGATTGTCCAACCCTGCTTTTTCCATTTACACGGCAGCTTGTCAGCCAGATATCAGTTGATGGTGGTTTCATTCCATTCTTAATGGAGCCTATTAACTTTATGGCTTTGTATCAAAATTCCAAAAAGGAGTCTGCTGCTGCACAGAATTAAAGGTAGGCTGGAATCAATGATAAAAAAAAGGCCCCTAAAGCAGACTGCTTTAGGGGCCTTTTTTGTCTGGTGCAGGATATCTTTATAGAGTAGTTGTTACAAAATTATCTATCAGTGCTTCAACACCTTTGTTGATTGCCTTATCAAAAAGCATATCATACTGACGATCCGCATAGATTGACTCAGGTGAGACCTTTACGTCTATCCTGTTTGTCCATACCACATTACCAGTTGCTGCTTCCTGTACCCATATACGCAGTTGCACAACGGCCTGATCCACCTGTCCGCCTTGTTTCGCCATATGTCCAAGACCTGTTCCTACAGCTCCCCAGACAAGCGCACCACCAAGATTATGATCAAATCCCAAGGTATCTGTGTTGTATCCTATGATGGCACCCAAGGTGCCGGCGGGTAGCTTATGTCCCCAGTCATCATAGGTATCAGAACGGGCAAAGCCATTTAGTGTTTGACTGCTTAATCCCATGGTAAAGGGGAGAAGACCCTTTTTCCATGGAGCCCAAGTGTGCTCTTCTCGGGTTTTAAATTCAAGAATCCGACCTCGAACAATATAATCGGCATTGAATTTACGACCCATTTTTGCAACAGCTTTATGATCGAGAGCATGGGTACCAGGGCTTTCTGAGACAGTTTTCCCGGAGTGCATTTTCTGATTTTGAATATAGCCTTTAAGATGATTCTTCATGACATCAGACCACTCATTGTTCAGTTCATCGGATAAACTTGCTGTGTTTTGCTCATCGTATGGAGCAACATTGATGATATCTTCCTTAACAAGGTATCCAAAAACATCTTCCTGGATGACCATGCTAAATCCGTTGGCAACAAATCTGTCCGTAAGGGACTCAGTTATTGCAAGATTGCGTCTATATGCACCGGCCACGGAATCTGCATACGTGTAGTCGGCAAAGGGGAGAATAATAACAGTTTGACCTTTACCCGGAGCATTAGGGTTCGGTGACGAGGGGACATAAAGTGTTTCGACCACAGTCTGCCCGCAACCCGTAATGAGTACAGCTGAGAGTAGATAGAGTATGTATTTGAACTTCTGCATGGTGTTCTCCCTGAAAATACTTGTTAAATCGAGACGTTAGTGTTTGGTGGAAAGCTTATATAATTTTAGGCCTAAGTAGGATTATGAGTTCTCTTTTTCTACTAACCTTTTCTTCATAGCCAAATAAATATTTGAAGAATGGAATATTGGAAGTTCCTGGCACAAAAGTTCCGGAATTACTCTCAGCATTTGAGATTAGTCCGCCAATGACCAGCATGTCGCCATCACCAATACGCACTGTAGTACTCATCTGACGAATATCAACAATTGGCAGGCCAGTTCCGCTTTCATATTTAATGGGTAGCTGAAGTTGAGATGTCATGGGTACGAGGTTTAGAATGATTTCATTATTATTGAGAATATTGGCAATCAAGGCCATAGACACGCCAGAAAGAATCTCGTCGGTCGTATTTGAAGTTGAAACTATCCCTTCAGAAACTGTCTCTGTAGTATTAGCTATATATGTAGTATTCCGTCCAACTGTGATGATCGCAGGCTGACCATTTAACACACTGATTCTGGGGTTTGAAAGTATGGTTGTTTGCCCCTGTTCCTTTACCGCATTTATGAAAGTGTCCATGGTGAACGCTGCCATTGAAACGGCTGCACTACCGGCTGATGCAATAACTTTTGTAAGCTCAGAGGAACTCCCAACTACGGCATCTGAGAGCAGTCCTGTAACATTTGATAGTGTATCGCTTGTGGTGTCGTCACGGGATCTTGAGCCACTGTAATTTGCATTGACGGAAAGATTTTTAAATAACAAATTCCAATCAAGGCCAATGGAAGAGCTATCGGAAAGCTCAACCTCAATAATTTTAGCTTCAATAGAGATCTGTTTGTAGATCTTTTTTGTTAAACTATTGAAATAAATTTCAATCTTATTGAGAAGCGGTCTGGGGGCATGAACTGTGACCAGGCCAATCGGTTTATCAATGGTATACTTGTTTCCTGAAGCGGACATTTGCCTGGTAGCAGTGGGTGTTAAATTGTGGTCAGCACCTGCCAAAGCAGCAGGGGGTGCCTGTGTTACATTCACACCGGAATCCTCTGGAGGAGTATCAGGGGCAGCGTTTACGGGTACTGTCGACCATATATCAAGAATAGTGTCTAGATTTTTTTGAATGTTCTCCCAGATGTTAAACTCATTTCCCAGAGAATGAAGCTTAATTGAGCTTTCTAAAACACTTCCACTAATGGCGGTTTCATAAACTGATTTTGAAAAAGGCATGGCTACATGAAACTGCCTTGTTTCCTTGTATCGGACAATTATAGTAGACCCATTTACTTCATGATAATAATCTACCTGTCGCAAAAGATTATCAATGGCATCGTAAAAATCATCATTTGCATTGATGTCCACATCAACAAGAACATTTTGATCAACATCACTTGCCCATGAAACACTCATCTTTTTTAAGGCAACCAGACGCTTAAGAATATCCCAGAGAGGCTGCGGGCCTTGAGTGGAACTAATGGATGCGCCAACCTTAATGGTAATATCTTCAACTATTTCATCCAAGTTGTCTGCATTAATACTGCTCACCATATAGGATGGTTTTTGAAATTGCACTGGCAGCTGATACTGTTTTTCAACCTGTTGGACGGGCACAGGGCGGGGAGCATCAGGCAGTTGAACGTCTGTCACTGTTTTGTCAGGAACGCAGGAGCTGAGAAAGATCGAGATAAAGAAAAGGCAACTGAATTGTACCATTAGTTTTTGAAGCTTCATATAAAACCCCTTGGGCGTTGAAAGCAATAATGTCGGTTTCATTTTTAAAGAGTAACTTTGAATAAACACTAGTGTGTAAGCTATTCCTGAGTTGTTGTCTGTCGGCTACGAATATAATTTTTTAACCCGGGAACAAGTTGATAACCGGATAATAAAAGTTTTTTATACTGTTCAGTTGCCTGCATGGTTTGTCCCATGGTGTCGTATAGGCGAGCTCGTGAGATCATGGTTGACACATTGTCACTATAGAACTCTGCATACCTGTTGAGCAATTTCAGGGCTGCTTCAGGCTGGCCTTTTTTCTCACTAAAAGCCGCATAGCTGATAAGAGCTTCTTTCATTGGAGGAGTGCCATTGATACTTTGTGAAAAGTATTCCATAGCGTCCCCAACTTGATCCATGTTTGCAGAAGCTATGGCAGCATAAAGGGCTGCCTGGTAATTCTTTTTGTCAATTTTAAGAGTTTCTTTTGCAAAATGGACAGCTTTTGCATTCATTCCAAGATTGACAAGATAGAGCGCAGCGAGTCGATTTGATATCTTCGTGTTTGCGGGCCATAATGTAAAGGCCTTTTCGTAAAACAGGGCAGCATCCTCGAGATCATCATTTTGTTCTTCAATCTTTGCCCTGCGAAGAAGTTCTTTCGCCTGCATAACTTCTGCAGATAGGTTTATTGATTGTTGGATAATCAACGCTTCCTGCTGAATGACTTCCACATCTGCTTTAAAGGTAAGATTATCAGAGGCTCTTTCGGGCCATGAGAAATTGTTATTAGCAGCGTAGATAACTATGGTATTGTGACGCTCTTCTTTTTTGAGGTTTTTCAGATTTAGAATAATATCCAGGGCAAAATCCCACGGAACGTCACTTAAGGCAAGTGTCAAAGAGCCGGAAACAGATTCGTCAACGACCAGATTAACGTCACTGATTTGGCGAAACAGTCTGAAGACGTTATGCAGGTCAATCTTATAGAAATCAACACTGATGCGTTTCGATTGATATCCGGAGAAGCCAAAGGAATCTTCCATGGCCTCTGCCGCAGTGACATTTCCCTCAGGTGACAGCACCTTTTCTGTAATTGCAGCCTCAGAAGAATCAATGAGTGCGTCAAGTGTTGGGTCAGAGGTGGTGACCGGGGAAGAGTCAGTATTGCTTGCGACACCAAATTTTCCAGGTGTTTCATGAAGGGTAGACTCGTTAATTACTACTAACAGACCTTGAGTGTCTGTTTTGATATCATAGGAAAACAACCCCTTTTGTCCAGAGTCAAAAACAATGCGAACCCCTGTACCCCTGGTGGCAACGCGGATTTTGTCAAGGTTGGTGCCAACAGTTTTTTCGCGAACCAACTCAGATCCATCAATATTATTAATGTCGATATACATGGAATCTGGAAGACCTTCCCGACCAGTAACACTGTTTTGTCTGTATTTTTTGATTGGCTTGTCTGCCTTAAAAAGTATCTCAGTTTTTTTATCCCTGGTTCGCACAACAATGTCATACAACGCAGCAGGTGGTTCGTCAGTTGCTGCCTTGGCAGCTTGAGTACCAGCTATTGCAGGAGTTTTCCCTTGAGGGAAGAATTGGATTGACAGATCATTCTCTACTCTGTTGACTTTATACCTATGACTTTCTGCAAGTGTAAATTCAAAACGGCTGATTTGCGGAACTTTATCTTTCAGGGTAGTTATTTTAAGAGTTGCAAAATTGTTTTCAGGTAAAATGTTTGCAGCATCAATGGTCTCTGCCAGGTCTGCCTCCGCAATATCAAGAACAAGACGAGCCGGGGAAAAAAGCTCATACTCGGTATAAGCTGGGGCACTATCACCCTTCAGTACCACAAGGAGTGTTTTTCCCTTCAGTTCTGTTTTGATATCGGTGATTGTGTAGCCTCCTTCACCAACAGGTGTATCCGTTGCCTGAACAGTACTTGCCCAGAAAAGGAAAAAGGAACAGAAGATTGCCAGATAATAAGTGGAGAGTTTTTTATACATTGTTTATTCTTCTCCCTCTTTCTTGAGGAGCATTACGACTTTACTTGTTAATTTTTTTCCAGCCCGTGTAAAGGCGGTTTCTTCAATAGTTACTTCATTGGCTTTAATGGCGGTGATTATTCCCCGTTTACCAATTTTCATTCCTGCGTGTAGGATATATCCCTTTCCTGTTGTGTCTTCAGCCATTGCGAAGTCGCTGTCGCCCGCCATGACAATTGCAACAAGATTTAATTGACCAGGTTCAAATAGCTGCATTCCTGATAGTTGTTCATCCACCGGAAGGATTTCATTAATATTTGCAGATGCTGCTTTTTCTGAGATAAACGGCATAAACGGATCTGCCCTACGTTCAATCTCATATACAAAAGGCGTTTCCAGTGGTTGTTCCGGCAAAGCAATGCTCTCTTTAGACCTTTCATTTGTTCCGGAAGGTACTGGAACAGCGAATACAACAGGAGCAACTGACATAATCCCGAACAAAAATAATAGAGCCGATAGAGTCTTCGAGCCGGGATATTTTATTTGTGAAATTGATGTTTTCATAAGGGTGGGCATCTTCTATGTGCTTCGTTAGTTCTTTTGATCTTCTGGTTGACTGACTTTTATATTTGTAAATTGATAGGTAACAAGGCGAAAATTAGAATCCAACAACATCTCAGAGCCTTCTTTTTTAGGGCCACCCATAGTAACATTAGACACTGTTACTATTCTATCCAACTTACTCACTTGATCCAAAAAAATTCCCATATTGTGGTATGGGCCTCGCACTTTGATGTCAACAGGGATCTCGGAGTAAAAATCTTTCGGTACATCTGCCCCTGGTTTGAATGTGAGAAAGTCCAAACCAGCGCCCCGGCCAAGTGCTGAAATATTTGTCAGAAGGCTTGGGATTTCTTTTTCTTTTGGTAGAAGTTTTGCAGTTTCTTCAAAAAGTGTTTCCGTTGCATCTAATTCTGCCTGTAATTTAGCCCGATTAGCAGCCTTTGCTTTGGCCTTGTTCAGTTCCCTGGTAAGTGTTTCTTTTTGTTGTACAAGTTGAACACTTTGCTCATTGTTTGGTTCAAACCAAAAGAAATAAAAGAGAACCACTGGAAGCAGAAAAAGAATTACTGCAATAGCAATTTTTAGCTTTTTTTCAAGCGGGATGTATTTTTCATCTATGAAGGTCGCAAATGCGTTAGTCTTTTTCATATACCGCTGTGTTTACCTTAGTTCTTCTTTGTTGCTTCTTGAGTGTTTTCCTGTGGGACAGTGATAGAACATGCCAGAGCAAAACTCTTTAAATCCCGACCTGATACCTTTGCAAGAGAAGAATTGGAAAGGTTTACCCCGCTTATATATGGTGATTCTTTCAAAGCATTCATGAACTGTGCGATTGTTCTATTGTCAAGTGCTATTCCAGTTAAAGACAGGCTTGTTCCCTGTTGTTTAAGAGATTTTAACCACATTCTTTTGGAGTCAACATTTTTGGCAACTTCATCAAGAATACGAACCGTAGTAGCGGAATCTCTTTGTAACTGTTTTATGATACTGGTTTTCTTGTCATATTCTATTTTAGCCTGTTCCAGCCGCTTCATTTCGGCAAGGATGGGTGCGTATGTTTGTATTTCTGCCCTTAATTTTGTAATAGATGTCTCAATGTTTTTGATTTTGTTGATTTGCAGAAACCCTACAGCACCCAAAATCAGACAAATAAAACCCAACAGAGTAATCGAAATAATTATCTGGTTACGCGCTTTTGCCCGTTTCTTAAGCTGACGTATGGGAAGGAGATTGATTCTTAGCATAATTACAGCCTATATAACCGAGGGACGGATGGCGATCCCTGTGGCAATTGCCATTTCCGGCCCGATACTATTTAGGTAATCAGGGTCGATTTTTTTTGAATTGACAGTCATATTATTAAAAGGATTGAATAGTTCCACCGCCAACTCTGTTTCACTTGCCAGATAATCAACAAGCCCTGAGACCTTTGATCCACCACCACTGAGAACCAGACGAGTGAGCGGGGCATCAGGGTGATTTGCCTGATACAGGTCTATTGCTTTTTTGATCTCAAGTACCCATTGCGTACAGGTTGAAGAAAAAATGTCGGCAATTTCTTCCTGCTTTTCTTCTGCTGGAATATGACCAAGTTTTAATGCTTCAGCTTCTGCAAATTCAAGATCAAAGGCAGCTTGAATTTGTTCAGTAAGCTGGCGGCTACCTACTACTATGTCTCGGGCAACCACGGAAATTCCATTAGAAATAATATTGATGTTCATCTTTGATGCACCAATATCAACAAGCGCCACATTTTCATCTTTAGGGTAATTATACTCGTAGGTATTCTCGAGTGCAAAGCCATCCACATCAACAATGACTGGCTGCAAATTCAGACCTTCCAGCATTTCCAGATAATCATCAACAATTTCTTTTTTGGCAGCAACCAGCATCACATCGGTACGTTCACTGTCGCCTTTATTTGTTTTCAGATCCTGGAAATCAAGATACACATCATCAATGTCAAAGGGGATGTATTGCTCTGCTTCGGTTTGGATATGTTCTTCAAGCTCCTCTTCAGACATCACTGCAAGATTGACTTTTTTAACAATTACCGAATACCCCGATATGGAAAAGCCAACTTTTTTCTTCTTTATTTTGAGATTTTTAAGGAGTTCTTTTATCGTCTTCCCTACTAGTTCCGGATCATTCAAGGTTCCGTCATCCACGGCATCTTCCGGGAGCGTCGCACTGCCAAGGTTTACGACTGCGTAGGCCTTGTCCGTACGTTTAAGTTGGCAGATTTTGATTGCATGTGAACCAATATCAATACCGACAACAAGGTCATCACTGGAGAAAAAAGGCAGATTCATGATTGTTTGTATGTTTGCATAAGAAAATAAAATTTATCTGTATTCAAAATGTAATAATAAGAATACAAAATTAAGTTGTTATGTCTAATATGGTCATAAAAAAAAGTGTTTGTCAAGTTGATGGGCAGAAAAAACTTTTTTCTTATTAGCAAAACAGGATCTTAAGGAATGATAAAGAAAACACAAGGACTGCTTTGCGCCGTATGTGGTATCCCCGTCTTGTTGTTCCCCGTCATGTGGTATAGATTTTGATTCTGGCGACACCCCTTGAAATAACAGGATTACTTTTGTCTGGGGATTCAATGGTGAGGGTGTCTTGTAATTGGTGTGACTTTAGAGTAGCTTCATCTCAATAAAAATGTGTGGAATAATGTAATATGGATATCTTAATTGGAGTGAGTTGTGGTGAGTAAGCAAAAATCTGGAAAATCAGTTATTCGTGAGAATATTGAAGCAATTATTATCGCTGTTATACTTGCCCTCTTTATTAGAACGTTTGTTGTTCAGGCTTTCAAAATTCCTTCAGGGTCTATGCTGCCGACTTTACAAATAGGTGATCATCTGCTTGTGAGTAAGTTTATCTATGGCGTTAAAATACCAATGACTGAGATTGTTCTTATCCCCTGGAAAAACCCAAAGCATGATGACATTGTTGTTTTCCAGTTTCCCAAGGACCCATCCATTGATTATATTAAGAGAGTTGTCGGAGTTGCCGGTGACACCGTAGAGATCAAAAATAAGCAGCTCTATATAAACGGTGAGGCAATTACCAGGGATTATGCCCAATTTACCGATAATGATATTATGAAAGCCACTGCCGGTTCCCGTGATAATATGGGTCCGGTTAAAGTTCCCGAAGGAAATATATTTGTCATGGGAGATAATCGTGATAATAGCTTTGACAGTAGATTCTGGGGATTTGTTAATCTGGACGATGTGCTCGGTAAAGCATTTATTTTATACTGGTCCTGGGATCTGAATAAGCCGCTTATGTCCGTTGATCGGTTTAGCTCTGTGCGTTGGAGTCGTATAGGTGATATAGTTCGTTGATAGTCAGTTAGGGGAAAAGTGAAAGAAACATACCGATTTCAGCATAAGCATATCCTGGGAATAGAGCAATTATCTGTCGCTGATATTTATCATATTCTCGATACCGCTGTTTCTTTTAAAGAAATTTCCAATCGTTCCATTAAAAAAGTTCCCACCCTTAAAGGAAAGACAGTTATTAATTTTTTCTTTGAGCCTTCCACCAGAACACGTCTCTCTTTT
>JAFLJO010000058.1 GCA_022712975.1 Desulfocapsa sp. | reverse complement strand
TTCTTATGTTGTTTGCCGAAAACCGCATACCGAATACCTTCTGCCCGCAGGGCATCATGTACAGTTAACGATCTGATCGCTATCTATGGTATGAGGTGAAACAGTTGCTATCTTTTTAATGTCCCTGGCATTTGTTTATTTAATTTTCTTGCAAGTTCCCTCATATTCTGAGTTTTGTCAGATTCATCCATGATTTCTCGTCCAATAATCTCTTCGAGAATGTCTTCCATTGATATGACTCCTGTAACAGCACCATACTCATCGACCACAACAAAAAGATGCTGATGGCGATCAAAGAATTCGACAAGGATGTGGTTAAGTGGAGATGTCTCGGCAACAAAATTAACAGGAGATTTGAGATCCTTTAATCTGGTTGTATGGTTTTGTTCGGCAGCCGCCAGCAAGACATCACGACGCATTATCAGACCGGTTACATTGTCTGTTTCATTGTTATATACAGGTACCCGGCTATGGCTCGATAAATGGGCACTCTGTTTCATAGCTTCTGCAACAGTAGAATTCTCATCAAGTGAGAATGTTACGGTACGAGGTGTCATAACATCACGAACAATTTTATTACCAAGCTCTAAAATATTAAAAATAACACGTTCCTGATCAGCTCCAATTTCACCGGATTTCCGTGAAAGTGCAGCTATGGTTTGTAGCTCTTCAGCAGAAATGGAATCTGTGTTTTCCGGTTGTGGAATAAGCCGGGTCACAATTTGACAAAGCCAGACGATGGGCTTTAATACTATGATCATCCATTGCAAAGGACGAGCAATATATGGTGCCAGAAACACAGCGTAACTGATACCAATTGTCTTCGGCAGGATTTCTGAAAAAAGCAGGATGACAAGTGTAAACACAACCGAGAATAAATAGAGGTTATGATCTCCAAAGACTGTAGCAGCAGAGGCTCCTGCAACTGCAGCTCCAATGGTATGAGCTGTTGTATTCAAGGTGAGGATGGCTGTGATGGGTTCCTCTATATCTTCTCGAAGTTCCTCGAGCAGGGGGGCTGAAGAGTGACCCTGTTTCTTGAGCATTTCAACCTGGGATGAGGAGGTTGAATATAAAACAGCCTCAAGAATTGAACAGAAAGCAGAAATGGCAACAGCAAGAGCAACGGCGATAACAAGTGTACTGAACAAAATTTTCTCCAAAGAATAAGGAACAGGAACGAAATAATTTGCCCAACTTATTTCGTTACCGTTCCTAAATTAAGACTAATTATATGTATTATACTGGAATTTTAGTTCTTTGCCAAATAGATGTGAACGGCTATACTGGTATCACAATATAAACGTAACTGAGCTTGTCTGTAACGTTGTTTTGCAATTCAATTTTCGGAGAAAACAGAATGGTCTCAACAAGACTCACCCTTAGCAGAGAGAAACCAGATACCTTTCGAGGTGATTTACTTATTTATTGCTTGCAGCAGGATAAAAAAGGCAGTGCAATTGTTCCTCAAAGCTTGGTGTCAAAGGAGTTGGACAGAGCTGTTGCACTCAAGGATTTTAAGGCAGATGCTAATGACAGTCTGCTTGTGTACTCACAAAATACCCGTAAAACAAAGGAGTTTACCGGGAGAATTTTATTTGTAGGACTGGGTTGTACTCAGGACAAAGATGCTAATCAATTGAGCGAAATGTGTCGGAAAGTTGGAGGAAATATTGCAACTAAGGCTAAGGAGACAAAAGCTGATTCTCTATATCTCAGTTTGCCGTCTATTAGTAAAATGAAAGAAATGGATATTGCCGAATATCTTGTGGAAGGTGTACTGCTTGGTGATTATTCTTTCCTCAAATATAAAAACGAAGACAAAAAAAAACCTCCATTTAAAGGAATCAGAGAAATAACTCTTTCTTCCGCTAAAAGCCGGAAAGGTTTACTAAAGGGTTTAAAGAAAGCACAGGCTTCAGCAAAAGCTGCATGTGCAGCACGGGATATGGCAAATGAACCTGGCAATGGCTGGACACCCTCAAGTTTTGCTTCTTATGCTACTGAGCTTGCAGATAAATATAAAATGACCTGTACCATTCTTGACAAGAACCAAATGAAACGCCTTAAAATGGGTGGGATTCTTGGAGTAAATCAGGGCTCTGCTGAACCTCCCAAAATGGTTATTCTCCAATATCATTCAAGAAACAAACAGGCCCAAACAATTATGATCGTTGGCAAAGGGCTCACCTTCGATTCCGGTGGTGTAAGTATTAAACCTTCAGCAGGTATGCAGGATATGAAGTATGATATGTGTGGTGGTGCTGCCGCACTCTCTGCTATGGCTGTCATTGGTGAAGAAAAGCCGGATGTGAATGTGGTGGCTATTATACCAGCCACCGACAATATGATCGGAAGCTCAGCATTAAAACCAGGGGATATTATACGCCATTATGGTGGGATCACCTCGGAAATTGTAAACACCGATGCTGAAGGGAGGCTTATCCTCGCAGATGCACTTGCTTATGGGATTAAAAAATTCAGTCCAACCTGTGTTGTTGATTTGGCTACATTAACTGGTGCAGTGATATTAGGGCTTGGTCATCATCGGACAGGACTTCTTGGGAATAATCAGACATTGGTAGATCGTGTACTCGCAGCTGGCGCTAAATGCGGAGAACCCCTTTGGCAGCTGCCACTGGATAAAGAGTATATTGAACAGATTGATTCCGATGTTGCAGATATTAAGAACACCGGTGGACGTCCTGCCGGAACCATCACGGCCGCAGCTTACCTGCAAAAATTTGTCGGTGATACCCCTTGGACACATCTTGATATCGCAGGAACTGCTTGGAATTTTACAAAGAAATCATATATTCCTGATGGACCATCAGGAACCGGAGTAAGAACTCTGGTTGAGTTAGTAAGGAATTGGGAAAAGTTTTCCTGATATTCCTCCAATATAGGATACTACGCATTTTAAAAAACAAAAATAACGGAGACACAATGGATATTGATAAAATAATGACTGGTCTTTCAAACGAAGTGTTGACCTCACTAAAGGACATGGGGAAAGCAAAAACACCGGAAGAAAAGCTTACGCACAGCGAAACGGTAAACAACTTATGTGAATCATTAGAAGTATTCCTTAACGTAATGAGTGACATGGATTTATATGATGACGACGACTACGATGAGCCAAATCCATTTTAATTCAAGATTATCCAACTAGGCATTATGAATAACCCGAAATTCGTAGTCGATTTTCGGGTTATTCAACAATCGCACGGGCTACCAGTGAGCTTAACTGGTTAGATTTCCTCCTGAGGACAGTTAAGCTTTAGTCCCACGGCGGGCAAGTGGGCTTAACCGTTGAGAAATACTCACACCGCAAAATAATGCGCCTGCGGATGGTGTACCACCATGGCAGAAACACTCAGCTCTGGAACCATCTCCATGGACGAGCTAAGTTTAACTCCAATTGCTTCAGCTTGAAGAAGTTCAAACAGCGGTTGCTGCAGATCTAGTTCCGGGCATGCGGAATAGCCAAAGCTGTAGCGTTGTCCAGATGCTTCAATTTGGAGTTCCTGACGCATAAGGTTATGTGTATATTCGGCCAAGGCTTCAGCTGTTTCTACCCCAAAACCGTGAAGTAACAAGTATTCATGATATTTATCTGCACCGTAGAGTTCCGTGCAGCGTGCAGCCATTTTTTCTCCAAGTGTTACCACAAAAAAGCCTATTAAATCATTTCCCTGCTGTTCTGTTCTGAAAAAATCAACAAGGCTCTGGTTTGGTTCCCTCCGTTGTCTTGGCAGTGGGAAGGTGAATGTTTTATCTTCGTGGCTTACAATTAAACTTTCCTGTTCTCTTTTGCAGGGAAACCAGCCATAACGAACTGTGGGTTTTAACAAGTTCTCTTGTATAATCCGCTTTTGAATTGCATTAAATTCCGGGATCACGGTTTTGTCCAAAAACGCCTGGTAGTCTGCATCATCAAGTTTTCCTCGTTTATAGCCCCAGCGGCCGCGGAAAAGTATCTGTCGGTTTAAGAGTGGCAGGAATTCAGATGGGGCAACCTCAAGGGTTCTGGTGCCTGTAAATGGTGATTCGGGAATAGTATCAAGAACTTTAACCTCTGACTTCTTAATGCTTCCGGTACGGGGTTGTTTTTTCCCGGTATCTTTCCACGAACTTGATTCTAAAATGCCTTTTTCAAAATCCTGAATTGCTTTTAAGCCTGAGAAAGCATCACGGCAATACACAACCTGCGCATCATATTGTGGTACACAATCCTCTGCTACAAATTTTCGTGTAAGAGCAGCACCGCCTAAAAGAATTGGTTTGTTTATGCCTGCCAACCTATACTTTTCCATGCTTTCCTGCATAATTATGGCGGATTTCACAAGCAGGCCGCTTAAACAGATAATGTCAATATCCGGATTGCTTTTTACCGTTTCGATTATGGTTGTAGCAGTCACCTTGATCCCGATATCAATAACCCTGTAACCATTATTACTAAGGATTATATTTACAAGGTTCTTCCCGATATCATGCACATCTCCCTGAACAGTGGCCAAAAGGATACATGGCGCATCGGATCGGTCATTTGTGTCCATAAAAGGTTCCAGGATATCAACGGACTTACGCATAACCTCGGCAGACTGAAGCACAAATGGAAGGAGCATTTCTCCTGATCCAAATAGAACACCAACCTCACGCATTGCTGCAACCAGATGGTCGTTAACAATTTCAAGTGCCGAATAGCGATCAAGGAGCATACGAAGAATATCAGGGAGATCCTGTTGATTCCCGCGCATGATTCGTTCCCTGATCATTTCTTCAGGGCTTGCTTCTTCATTGTCAGCAGAATCATCTTCGACGTCATGATCATCAAAGTATCTGATATAGCTCATTAAGGGTTGATCATTATTGTCAGTGCGATCATATAAAAGATCAAGTGCCAATGAGACAGCTTCTTTATCAATGGTATCAAGATTTATGCAGTTTGTGGGATCAATGATCACAGCATCAAGCCCTGCTTCGATTGCTTCGTGAAGAAAAACAGCATTTAATACTTTTCTTGCTGGAACAGGCAGGCCAAAAGATATATTTGAAAGGCCAAGAATAGTATGACATCCCGGTAATTCCGCTTTAATGCGTTTAATGGCATCCAGCGTTTGTATAGCTGCATCACGGAGTTTTTTATCACCTGATCCTACGGTGAACGTCAGGGTGTCGAAGAAGAGAGAATCCGCTGCAATGCCATGTTTTGCCGTAACTAGCTGATATATACGTTCAGCAATATCAAACTTTGCGTCACAATCCATGGCCATACCGGATTCATCGATGGTAAGTGCTGTAACACAGGCGCCATATTTTTTGACATGGGAACAGATAGTATCGAGGTTTTCGCCACCATCTTCAAGATTAATAGAATTCACAATTGCTCTTCCGGGATAAGCAGCGAGAGCTTTTCCGATAACAGCAGGAGATGTGGAATCAATCATTAGTGGCGCTTTTAAAGTCCGGCCATACATCTGCACAAGTTTTACAAGATCATGCTCCTCATCACGTCCTGCCCAGGCAACACTGAGATCAACAACATGGGCGCCTAAACGCTCCTGATCAAGCCCAACCTGCAGGCAACCCTCATAGTCGTTGGCGATAAGCAGTTCCCTGAATTTTTTTGAGCCGGTGGGGTTGGAGCGTTCCCCAATAATAAGAGGTGCAGGCTGTTGCACAATATCAACTGCCCGGTAAAGACTTGCTACCTGATTGAGTTTTGTATTGCTTATAATCTTGCTCATTTCAGCACCTCTTTACGATCTGCAGGAGATGCACCTTGCAAAGCAGCCACCAAAGTTTTGATGTGTTCAGGTGATGTTCCACAGCAGCCGCCAACAATGGAAACACCTTTGTTAGTGACAAAATCATACATGTGTTGGCTGTATTGCGTGGGAGTCAGAGGATAATGAGTCTTTCCATTGACCACCTCAGGCATGCCCTGATTGGGGATACAGGAAATACGTTTTGTCCAGTTTTTGCAGAGATAATCAATGTGTGGCTCCATATCTGTGGGTCCTGTTGCACAGTTGAGACCCAATGAAAAAACCGGGAAAGGGGCGATGGTCGCACAAACTGCACCGATATCGGTACCAACCAGCATGGTGCCTTGTTGTTCAAAGGTTACAGAGGCAAGAACCGGAATATCCACGCCTTCTTTTTCAAGCAGCTCAAAACAGGCGATAAGTGAAGTTTTGATCTGTAACAGATCCTGGCAGGTCTCAACAATTAAGGCATCAACACCTTCGTCAAGCAGAGTTCGTATCTGCTCTGTAATAGTTGCCGCCAGGTCTTTTGGTGAAATATGGCCTAAGATGGGAAGTTTTGTGGTAGGTCCAATGGAGCCGACAATATAACGGGGAGACTCTTTGGTTGAAAACTCAGCAATGGCCTTTTTTGCATTGGCAACTGCTGCACGATTAAGTTCGGCAACTCTGCTTTCAAGGCCATATTCAGAAAGCACCACCGACGAAGAACCAAATGTATTGGTTTCAACTACCATTGCACCAGCTGCCAGAAACTTCCGGTGAAGTTCAACTATGGTATCAGGATCTGAAATGTTCAGATATTCATTACAGCCATCAAGGCCGTCCCAGGCAGCAGAATCAATGTTCATTGTTTGGAGTGTGGTTCCGCAAGCTCCATCAAATATTAAAAGGGGTTCGTTGGCAAATGTCATAATTATTCACGGTAATTGTTGGAGTAAAGTGTGAAAGATAAAGAGTCACGTGTCATTCTTATCCGTACCGGGATGACATGTTATACAATTTTTATAATTGTCTGATTATATAATTCCTATCAAAGTAAATAGAAATAGCATTTTTACAAGGGCTTGGTTTCTTTTTCAACGATTTTGCCATGTCTGTTAGCGCTGATCCTGAGGATTATGCAGCAAATAAATGGAATGCAATAAGGGCAACTAACGGAGGATATTTAAAGGGATTATTGGTTTTGTTTTACCAGCAAGGCTGCAACTTTTGCTCTGCAACGTTTTGATTTGCACGATCCGCCACCAATATTTGTACGTTTTGCAATTTCCTCATAGGTATCGGCACCGTTTTCTATGGCTGTCAGGATGGTATGCAGTTTTATTCCTTTGCAGATACATCCCGGTTTCAGGCGTGCAAGTATTTCTTCTTCGGTTAGCATTTGATTTATGTATTAAAATGATTGTAAATGGTTACGGCTGTACTACTCCCGATTCCGGGAACTGTCTTTAATTCTGCAAGGGATGCCTTGCTGATACGTTTCACGCTGCCAAGGTGTTTCAGGAGTTTTTCTTTGCGATCCCTGCCAATTCCGGGAATTGTATCAAGGCTTGAAGCAATGGATACTTTTGCCCGAAGTTTTCTGTGAAACGTAACCCCGAATCTATGTGACTCATCTCTAATCTTCATAAGATAAAGAAGAACAGGATTATGGCCTTTTAACAGGATGGGATTTTTGCGACCGGGTTTGTATAGCTTTTCTCCTTCTGATTGTTTTTCTTTTGCAATGCCAATCCAGTCAAGCTCGTCACGAATACCGAGCTTATCTGCAACATGCATGGCCATGCCAAGCTGACCGCGTCCGCCATCAACCACGAAAAGATCAGGGAGGTTGTTTTCATTGATTCCACTAGATAACCGTCTCTCTAAAACCTCTTTCATCATCGCATAATCATCGGGACCGTCAACCGTTTTTATCTTGTAATGCCTAAACATGTTTTTTGCTGCTTCACCTCTTTTAAAACAGACAAGTGATCCAACTGCCTGTTTACCACTGGTATTTGATATGTCCAGACATTCAATGTGGTCAGGAATAGTATCAAGGTGGAGAAGTTTTTCCATGGAAGCTGCAAGTCCCTGCCAGGAACGTTCTTTTTT
>JAFLJO010000167.1 GCA_022712975.1 Desulfocapsa sp. | reverse complement strand
TCCCCCCATATCTCTTGAGCCATGCAAGACCCTTACTATTTCTACTCGTTCTTCAATACAACGATAATAGATCATATAGTTCCGAAACGGTAAGGCAAGCACTCCAGGACTAAGATAATCTCGCCCGCTTCCTATTTGGGGGAATAAGGAGAGATCTTCTTTGCAAAGAGTTTCCAGTTTATCCAAAAAACAATCTGCCTGGGTTGGGCTATTCTGAGCAATATAGACCCAGATATTTTCAAGGTCTTCTATTGCCTCCGGAGAAAAGAGGACTTTTCTCATTTGGCTTCAGTAACTATTTTTTTTTCTCCTCTTTCTTTGATCAAGGTGAAAAGGTTGCCAATCATCCCTACTCCTTCCCCTGCTTCAAGCGAGGCCACACCCTTATGGATATCTGTCTTTAGAGCTTCAAGCTGTTTGTCTTTAAGCTTGTCTCTAGCGTGTAGTAGCCGCAAACCTTCACGGACAACCTCACTAGCAGACTTATACAATCCACTTGTTATCTTGTTTTGTACAAATTGATCTAGCTCTGGAGTCAGTGACACATTCATGTTCATTCCCTCTTGTATGGTTAGTATCTACTCCTATTTTACCAAAAAGTAACAAGAATTGTCAATCTTTGTTATTTGTCTATTAAAAATCACCGACCATAATAATTGAGAGAATAGTGGGCAGACCTAGAGGGAAAGGGGACGTTGTTGATTTATTGACTTAGCCAAATAGGGTCGGACCAAGCCAACTTACTGAACTGAAACAATCAGGGACAGACCCAATATTCCTTAAAAAAAATGGACTTTCAATTTTATAGCAATACTTCAGCTCATGTTGTAATCTGTTCTTATGAAAATTTATATGGATAATTGTTGCCTTAATAGGCCCTATGATGATCAATCAAAGCCACGTATTCACTTGGAATCTGAGGCAATAAAAACAATTATTGATTTGGTTGAGAAAGAAGTATGGGAGTTGCTTTCTAGCGATGTTCTTGTATACGAAATATCGAATACAGCTGATGCAAAGAGACGCATAAACTTATACGGAATCAATCAAATGGCGCATAAAACCATAAGCTTAACAAGTGAAATTAAGGACAGGGCCAATTACTTTGGAAAATTTGGATTACAAGCTTTTGATGCAATGCACTTAGCTTGTGCAGAAAATTACTCAGATATATTACTAACAGTAGATGACAGGTTTATAAAAAAAGCGAATATAGTCAAAGGGTTTAGTGTAAAAGTTAAGAACCCATTACAATGGTTAGAAGAGGTATTATAATGAGTGTGGCAAGAAGCTATAAAACTGATTACGAAATCCAACAAACAGCTTTTGGTTTATTGCAAAAGAAACTTGGAACATCAAACCTGATTCGATTCATACAACAATATGATAAAGGGTATGGTAATTACACGGTAGACAGAGACGAATGGCAAAAAAAATATACAGTTAATAGTTTATTTGCTGAAATTGAGGCTAGTAAGAATAAAAAAGTATGACTGCGTAAAACGAGGACAGACCGGGAAAGGGGACGTTGTTGATTTATTGACTTAACGTGAGCGCAGTGAAATAATTGGGGGTAGGCGCACTCGCAACATAAGGGGCAGACCACGATAAAAAAAAGAAACGGCCAAAAAACGCAGAACAAACGCATGGAAAATGGGGTGGCATGGAAAATGTCATGGGAAATGGGGTCGATCCACGATAACTAATTGATATAACAGTGAAACATCGAATCCTATGCTTGGTAAGTAGTTGATGTTACTAGGCCAACTATTCCATTTTAGGGGTAAAAAGAACAGCTTTTCACTGAAAAATGTGGCAGATTTATTTTCTTGTCAAAAGATGAAAAAAAAGGGAACAAAATTATTTAATTTAAGTCCCTGAGGTCAGGATTCCAAGTTATTAAGTTGAAAATAAAAAATCCGTTCCCTCATGCTGCACTGGAGCGTGGGAACGAAAAAACGTTGGACTACCAAAGATTGATGAGCGACATCTTATATCAATTCCAGTGTCCAAACACGTCACCAATGGAGTTAGCGGTAAGGATTCTCTTAGCCCATAGAAATAGTTGTGCGTTATCAGCATTGGTTAATTTCGATTCCAACTCAGGGGCGTGTTCCAAATTTTTGAGTCATTTGCTGATGTAACAGGTCTGAGATACCTTCTCGCATACCTTCTTTTTTCCATTCTATCTCCAATAAATTTTTTAGATTAGGTATCTCCTGCCCTGGCATATGTAGAGGCAGTAAAACCCGATTGATCCATACAGCAAAGGAACGACGAATATTTTCCTTGTCTGGAGCCTTAAGCCACACAATAAGAGTACTAACAAGCTCTCTCATATCTTCAGGGTTTCGGCTTTTTTCCAGCTTAAAAACGGCACTGACTAGATTACGTGTTGGTAAATCTTCGTTGTTATACAGGTTTTCTTCGAGAAGAAGATATCGAAAGTCAGGACGATATTTACTCAATCCACCTGTAATGTCCTGTATAAGTTCAGAAAAATGTATAGGGGCATTCCATTTCCTTTGACCATTATAAAGAACCAATGGCAACACCGGAGGCAGTTTACCGTCAGGCGACAGATTATCGGTTTTCTGCAAATCCTGATACAATAAGGTCAGGTAATTGAGCAACCTAAGAGCCATAAACTTATCAACTGTAGATTGGAATTCTATCAGAAGATAAACATAGAGCCAACTACTACCCAAGCGAACACGCCAGATAATATCATTTTCACGTTCACGCAGGTCATCGGTTACATAACTACCACTCACTCGCTCTAATGTGTGAAGGTCAAGATCTTTTACCCAGTCTTCAAGTATAAAGTCTTTTAATAAATCACGTATAAGCTCAGGATTACTGAATAGCTGTTTATAACTATGATCGTGGTCAGCCATAAGAAGGCATCTTTTGCAAAAAATATTTTGTTTTTATGCGTTTCCACGCCGAAACGGAGAAACGAGAGATACACTAAGAGCATGGGACGAATGATATCTATTAAACCTTATTGAATCTGAATATAAGTATACACATGACTACGCTAGATGACAAGATTTTGGTAGGAATAAATGGGCAGTGGTCAGGCTAGCAAACAAGTGGGGTCAAACTTTCAGAAACAATCGGAGAAACAATCGGGAACAGACCACGATAAAAAAACGACCAAAAGAGGCAGAACAAAAGAGGCAGAACAAAAGAGAAAAAAATGGGGGGCAGGATTCAAAGTTGTCAAGCTGAAAACAACATCTCCCAGCCCTCAACAAAAAGAAGCAGTAACTATTCAGAAACACTTTATCTTCATCCATTTTTGGTCATGACATTTAAAATTCGTAATAACTTTTAATGCAAGCAACCATTGCTACCTTATGATGCTTCCCTTTCCCCAAAAAACACCATGATTCTAACTTTCTGAAGTCGTCACTCTTCGGGGTTAATACGGCAGGTTTTCCTTTAGGATATAGGTCTTCTCCAAAACTCTTAATGACATTTAACAACAGAGGAAGCTTTATTGTAAGGCCAAGCAGTGAAAAATGAGCAAGCCTCACAGTGAAGGATATCGGAAAGCCGTGTACGGAAACCGTACGCACGGTTTGATGAGGGAGCATTGAGGAAGGAAGAACTTTGGTCCACGTAGTAGCCGCATGCGGCGAGGCGTTTAAAAGAGCCAAAGGGATTGTTTTGAATCAGTGCTCTACTCTACCCGTTTTTCAGCTAGTCACCGACAAAGATCTGATCGAGAAAATAGCATTACAACTGGGGCTGTTCTTTTCCAATATTCTTGAGGAGTTGCAGGAGGCACAGGTGGTGGCGGGGGAGTGAAGAGTCGTGAAGAGGCTTTGGTATGAGGTAGGGGGAGCAGGCTGACCCGCCAGTAAGTGTGTAAGACAGGTCTGGAGGCGTCACCTGCCCGCCACTCAAGACCTGTCTTTTCTTCTCTGTGGGTGTTAGTAGAGCAAAAATCTCGGAAACCGGAATCTAGAAACGGTAAGCTACACCTGCTCCCAAAAGCCATGGGTCGATATCCACATCTGTGTGTACCGTTGTTCCCAGCGCTCTGACACTGACATCTGTGCTTAACCAGATCTTTTTGAGATCAAAATTCAAGGCCCAGTGCTTGTTGATTGCCACGTCAAAACCTACCTGTAGGGCATATCCGAAACCGTTGTCATAATTCACAGCATTGGCATCGCCTGCATCTTCATTGAAGAAAATGGTGTAGTTGATACCGGCACCTACGTATGGGCGAAAAGTGCCATCGGGCAGGAAGTGGTATTGCGCTGTAAGGGTTGGGGGGAGAAGGTAGACGTGACCAAGGTCAAGATCGCCTACTGCAGTGCCAACGGCGGTGACATCGTTCTTGGCGACGGCGAGGGTAAGCTCTGTAGCAAAGTGTTTGGTGAGGAAATAGGTGAAGTTAAGGTCGCCGGTGATGCTGTCAGCAACCCTCGCATTTCCGCCAATTGTGGTGATATCGGAACTGCTGTCATCCGGTACAACTCTCAATAAACGGACTCCGATCATAAAAGGCCCCTGGCCTTCTTCTGCCATGGCGGCCAGGGTTGAAATTGAAAGTGTAAGAAAACCAGAC
Source organism: Desulfocapsa sp. (assembly GCA_022712975.1). Classification (GTDB taxonomy): domain Bacteria; phylum Desulfobacterota; class Desulfobulbia; order Desulfobulbales; family Desulfocapsaceae; genus Desulfocapsa. The sequence continues at coordinate 35,328 of JAFLJO010000167.1, read as the reverse complement.
AGCACTAGAATTGATACTGCCTTTGTACAGTTTGCATACCTCACACCTCGCCATCAATAAGCTCCCAGTGCTCTTCATCCCATGTCAGATAATCTGCATAGGTGTGATTCGTTTGTTTTGCTGCGGTAACCCATGACTAAGGTCTCTCAATTTACCGAGTTTCGCTTTCTCACACCGGCTTAGCTTTTGCAATCATATCCCCTAATTCATCTGCCATACTATCAATAAGTTTATTACTTTCACCTTCCACCATAACACGTATTACCGGCTCAGTCCCAGATGCACGAACAAGGATACGACCCTTTTTTCCTAATTTCTTTTCCATTTTACTTACTGTTTTCTGAAAATCAGGAATCAGATCAACATTAATTGTTCCGGTTGTTCGTATATTTTTTAAAACCTGCGGATAGGATTCCATTACCTTAGCTAATTCCGACATTGGTTTATTGCGTTCTTGCATAATGGAAAGAAGACGCAATGCTGCAAGATTTCCATCACCTGTTGTAATATGATCAAGAAAAACAAGGTGACCCGATTGTTCGCCGCCAAAAGAGTAGCCTTTTTTACGCATTTCCGCCACCACGTAACGGTCTCCAACTTGAGTCCGCACCATCTTACCGCCCATCTTTTTCATGGCCACTTCAAGGCCTAGATTGGACATGACAGTACTTACAAGAGTTTTTTTTCTTAACTTCCGCTTTTTCATCAAATCTTTAGCACAAATTGCCATTATATGATCGCCGTCCACCACCTTACCCTTCTCATCGCATACAATTAATCGGTCACCGTCGCCATCAAGTGCCAGCCCTATATCTGCGCCCGTTTCTTTAACTACTCCAGCCATAAGTTCAGGGTACAATGCTCCACAGTTGTGATTTATATTTTTCCCATCAGGATTAACGCCCAAAGTTGTTACCTTTGCTCCAAGTTCTTCAAATACATGGGGTGCAACACCATAGGTTGCACCGTTGGCACAATCAAGAACTATGTGCATCCCATCGAGTTTCTGTTTTTTTGGGAATATACTTTTTAGAAATACAATGTATCGTCCCCTTGCATCCTCTATTCGTTTCGCCCGTCCCACTTCTTCGGCTACCGGACGTAGTGCAGCCATTTTCTGGGAAAAGATGAGCTCCTCAATATCAGCTTCAAGTTTGTCGGGAAGTTTAAAACCATCATGAGAAAATATCTTTATCCCGTTATCCTGAAAAGGATTATGGGATGCAGAAATAACAACCCCGGCATCTGCCCGCATGGATGTTGTTATAAAGGCAATTCCCGGTGTTGGTAAAGGCCCTACAAGTAATACGTCCACCCCCATGGAACAAATTCCTGCAGCAAGTGCATTTTCAATCATATAGCAGGACTGCCTTGTATCCTTTCCGATTACAATGCGATGCCTGCCGTTTCTGTTTTTTACGATAAAGGCAATGGCGCGCCCCACCTGCATAGCAATTTCGGTGGTCATAGGATAGATGTTTGCTACTCCGCGGATACCATCTGTTCCGAATAGTCGTCTCATAATGTATTATCTGGTTTTATTATAATAGTATGTGCTCTGTAATTAGCATCTTGTGGTTTCGTTTCTTTACCTGTTTTAGATAAAGATTATTCAGTTACATTTTTTCAATCAAAGTCACTACTTGAGGCTCAATTTTGAGGATTTGAATGGGATACTCAAACTCTTTGTTTGGAATTGCCTTCACCCGCATTTGCCCATCATTCTTTTCGTCTATTGCAGTGACCTTAAACAATGAACTCAAATCTATATTTTCACGTATCAAGGTCTTAGGCAGAACAACAGTGATGGAAACTGTGGATGGAGTCACCCTCTGGGGAACGCCATATTTCACAACCTCGACGGGGATGGCTGTAATCTTTTTATGCACTGTCGCCACCACAATTTCAAGATCTGCTGTAACCGTTGTTGCACCAATCAAGTCAACAATAATTGGGTCAAGATCCAGAGGAATTTGTATTTGAGTTGATGCACGCAATCCTGCAATATATATTACCTTGGTTTGTAGTACATCGAATTGTGATAAGGCGGTTTGGGGACCCGTAATGAAAATAGAATCTGGCTCCATCCGAATACCTTTCAAAATAAAATCCGGGGCAACCGTACCTTCAGTCACAGGATTAACAACAAATTGCTTCTGAATCATTTTGTCGAGTGAAAGGATTACGCTTTTGGGTTGAATCCGCAGAACCTTCACCCCGCGCGGCACGTTAATAACATCATTAGTATTCTCAAGAACCATGGTACCCGGTGTTGCTTCTGCCAAATCAACATGTCGTGTAATAGCCCGGTTGCCCATATCAAGCACCAGGCTACGAGGCCCACTTACAGAAACTTCAATCTCTTTCTTGAACTGATTGGAAATAACAAGATCGCGTGGAAGATTGATAATCTCAACGGGAACCATGATATTTTTATTAACTATGTCCTCACCACCCATGAAATTCCAAAGCACTATGGCCAGACCCAAAGAGATAAACCGCAATATCCAGTCCTTCGGAGAAAGTTGCAGCCAATATTTAAAGCTAAAGATATTCATGACATCCCCAGCCACTGTTTCCACCCTGCGGTCGAGCCGTTTTTCGGAAGAAAAATGGTTCGCAAAGTGTTGGTCAGAGTAAGTTCGTCATGCATAGCAGTGAGCGCCCCATGCTGCACCAGTGATATTTCCTGGGTTTCTTCGGACACTACAATAATTACGGCATCCGTCTCTTCTGATAACCCGATTGCTGCACGGTGCCGTGTTCCAAAACGCTTACTGATATATGGACTCTGAGAAAGGGGCATGATACAGCCTGCTGTTTGGATAAGCCCCTTATGAATAATCACACCACCGTCATGAAGCGGGGAGACAGGCATAAATATGGAAATAAGTAACTCTTTGCTGAGCTTGGCATTGAGTTTAAAGCCTGATTCAACAAACTCTCGTAAGCCGGTCTCTCTTTCGATAACAATCAAAGCACCGATACGACGTTTACTAAGGTAAAAAACTGCACGGATAATTTCATCGAGATCCTTTTCTGCAATGTCAGAGCTTCTTTGAAAAGGGGATTTTCCAACTTGCGTCAATGCTTTGCGAATATCCTGCTGAAAAACGATAACAATGATTAGAAAGAGTGAACTGAGAAACGTCTTAAGTAACCACTGAAGAGTAACAAGGTCGAGGATAGAGGACATAAAATAGACCAGACCAACCACAATCAGTCCCAAAACCATCTGAACCGAGCGCGTACCACGGATAATGGCCATGAGATGATAGATGATAAAGGCTACAATCAGAATATCCAAGATATCCTGCCAGCGAATAATGTTCAGACTTTCAAGCATTAACGTTCACTTCACACCATTTAAAGAGATAATAAGAACTTTTTTTTATACTACACTAGTTTAACAACTTTTCCAAAAAAAATATCCGATATTACCAAGTACTTACTTATTTTTATCTGTTTTACGTCCCGGATATCACCTCCTCACGCACAAGATTTACGATTTATGCAGCATCAGTGAGAGATAAAACGATCCTACACCGACTATTCATATACTTTTATTTTTTTGCTTTCGGTGTTATTAATAGGAGCGTATTAAAAAATGACCCTGATTATTTAAGCTTATTATAAAACATACTTCCGATGCAAGTAAAAGTGTTTCAACAAACAATCTATTTTAATGTCTGATCGTTACGGCTCTATAACAATCAGCTCAGGCACGCCTGCACCTGACTCCAAAAAACCCGACAAACCAGTCCCTAAACGCTTGGTTCCTTCGACAAAAAAGAAAACCTCAAATACCAGAGTTTTGCTCTTTGTAATCAGTATCGTCTTCTGTGCAGCATCCTATTTTATGGTAGGCAGCCACCTGGTCCCCATGGCAGTAAAAAAATATCTCCCCGGTTATATCGAGGACAAAACAGGTCTTTCGGTATCCATCGGGGAGGTTCGCCTTAATCCGTTTAACTTCCAACTGAACATTGATACTCTAATAGCTGATCATCCGGATTCTCCAGAAGAAAGCCCACTGCTCCAAATCAAATCACTCTTTATTGACCTTGATCTCACAGCCCTCATCCGTAATACGTTTGTCTGTGACAAGCTAACAATTCAGAATCTCCATCTCAACCTTATCCGCCACAAAGACAAGACGTATAACATTCCCGCCCTCTCTCAGTTCTCAACGACTCAGGAGCAGGGTGCAATCATAGCTTTTTCAAAACTTCCATTTCTCTTTTCCCTGAACAATATTGATATTAACGACAGCAGTATCCTCTTCACAGATGCACTCACCAATAAAACACACACCATTGAGCGGTTACATCTTGCCATCCCCACACTCTCCAATTTTCCCTTTCAATCCAAAAACTATATTAAGCCCCATTTTTCAGCAATCATCAATGGCAGTCCTGTAAAACTCAGCGGAGAAGCTGTACAGCTTGCCGAAAACCAGGGATTCCAGACTAAACTTTCATGCTCTATTGAGTCACTCGACCTGACGCCTTATTTTTCCTATCTTCCAGACTCTTTTCCCTTGTCGCTTACAAAAGGAAAGGCAGATACCAAGTTACAAATTACCTTTTCCCCAAACAAAAAGCAGGGTGACAGGTTAAGTATCGATATCAAAATGACTGCTGCTGATCTCGCAATAGAGGGGAAAAACAATACACTACAGTTGGTTGTCCCTGCCATGGAATTGGATGCTGTACTCATGCCCATTGGCAGGAAACTCCATATCAGGAGTATCATAACAAAAAAACCTCACCTGACATGGAGCAGACAACAGCTAAACAGCAGCCTGCAAAATGTTCTTTTCCACCTGCAAAGTAAGAAGAAGGCTCCCTTTACCATACAAGTTGACCAGCTTTTGTCCGACCTGGGACAATGCACTCTACTGAGTGAAAACGACCCAAAATCTGTGATTTCCGAATGGAACAACATACAACTTTCCATTAGAGATCTATCTTCTGGTAGTACAAATGCAATAATTAACCTGAGTGGTGAACATACAGACAAACAAGCTTCCTTTTCCTGGCAAAGTCATTTTTCAGATACAGGCACATTACAGGGAAAAATACTCCTCCAAAAGCTTCCGGCTATTACTCTTTTAGATTACCTCGTTCCCAACCATGATAACAATGTCCAGGGAATAGCCACATTTTCCGGGGATATCAATTTTCCTGTCAGCAACGATTCCACATTTTCCTATTCTGTTGACCGTGGAATTGTAGAAATTAACAATCTTACACTCAGTCATAAAACAGATCTCTGGCTGCAAGCCGGATCGCTTCGCTTTACCCAGCTCACCAGGACAAATGACCGCTATAATCTTGGAAATATTTTTCTTAAAAAAGCAGCACTTACTCTCAACCCGGCTGATCTGCCCCCGCTCTTTAATCACCTCTTTTCCGAAGATAAGCGTCCATTGATTGAAGGGATAGATTTTTCTGGAAGTATTACTGTCAAAACAGAAGCTGTGGAAACGAATCCATTCGAAATATCCGCGGTCACATTTCAGATAAACAACCTTGAAAAAGCAGGCTCTACGGACAATTTTGCGTTCAGCGGACAAGTCGGCCCGGATGGCATAATAAAAGCAGAGGGACTTGTAAACCTTGCCCCCATGAAAATGCAAGCCAAGATTGCATTTTCAGAAATAGACTCAGATTTGCTGGCACCATTTGTAAACAGATGGCCACTCCTAAAAAACAGCCGCTCAACACTCCATGGAAAAGGTACATTGTACTTCCCGAAACCTACTTTCCAGGGTTTCCTGCGCTTGACTGATACCAGTTTACAAATAGTGGATGAGGAGCCTCTTTTTCAATGGAAACTTGCTGAACTTCATAAAGCCAAACTCAGTTTTTCTCCCTTTTCTTTAGAGGCTGATACCGTTGGTCTGGACAACCCAAACTTTCAATGGGTGCGAGATACGGTTTCGCCTTTCCAGCAGCTGCAAAAAGGGCTACAGACCTTTTTCCAAAACAAACAGGACAACAACAAATTATTCCCGATTACAATTAAGAAGCTTATTGTAAAGAATGGCTCAGTGAACATTGACGACAAGCGGCTCCCCCAAGCCTGGACAACAGATATTACCAACATTGAAGGCCATATCAACAATCTCACCACCAGTGGAAACGGCATTGCTTCTTTTACACTGAATGGCATAATGGAAGAATCCTCTCTGCTGCTCTCAGGTTCGGCCACTCTTTTTAACAGTACACTGGAAGCTCACGCCAATTTGCAACTCACGGACTTTCCCCTTGTCTCATTTTATAAACAAATACCGGAATTGTCCCTTGAGATAGAGAGTGCAACGCTGGATTTGCATACAAATATGACGGAAAACCAGTCAGGTTTCAGCAGCAAAAATGAAATATTCATCTACAATCTTAAACCTTCTTTACTGGCATCGGATTCTGCGATAGTATTAGCTCTCCTGAAAAACAGTGAAGGAGCTTTGCCAATGAATATCGAGATAGATGACAGCAACCGGAACCTTTTACAAGAGAGCATTGCCTCATTTCAAACCACCACCATAAAAGCATCCTACGCTCCACTATTACTCCTTGATTATCAGTTTAAGGATCTTCAAGGAAAAGATTTTATCCCCTTTGAACCGGGATCAAACCAAATCGACACGGCAGGCCTTCTAACACTTGCCCGATACGCCGAACTTCTTGAAAACCGCCCTGGGATTGGTCTTATCATCACCGGCATGGCAGACTGGAAAATTGACCATGATGTTTTGCTTGCGCTCCTTAAGACCCAGGAACAGCAGCGAACAGATACGGAAAATGAAAAAAGAGACCTTGCCGGATTCACGCCGCTTCTTCCTGAGCCTGTTGTAGTGGCCGATGAAGCACTGCTGGATCTTGCAAAAGAACGGGGCCTTCTTGTGCTTGATGCCTGTATCCATAGCTTTGGTATTGCCCGGAATCAAATATTTGTAAAAGAAAACAAGGAACAAAATAACACGGGGAACACCCCCTCACATGGTGCTCGTATAACCATCAAAGCAATTGCAACGGGTGCAATACAATAAAGTGAAAAATAATGAACGGGATCATTGCACACCAACAGACGTTATTTGAATATTGAATGTCGAACAAGGAGGTAAGCGCAGACGCCGATATCGATTGATGAAGGAAGAAAAAAAATTTGACTTGGAAGATCGTTTAATTGATTTTTCTCAAGGAACTACGAGAAACGCTTGTATGGTTAAAAATGATTTACTGGCTGCACTTCCAATGGATCAGTTAAAGCTCCTGGAAAGACGAAAAAACGACACTTGGAGACTCTGGCTCCTTGCAAACACCTCCGTAGGGTAGCAATCCATTCCATGCAGACTCTTCTCGATCAATACGGCGCCATACTCGCCTGGCTTGGTGTCATTTCCACATGCACCTTTTTCTTAAGTTTGCTCATCATTCCCTGGATTGTTTACAAGCTGGACAGCACGTTTTTTATCCACCTGCATAAACACACAAAAAGAGAGAATGAACATCCTGTGAGGTTCATCATTCTCAAGAGTTTACGCTATTTTTTGGGAGCACTGCTGCTGCTTGCAGGAATTCTAATGATTTTCCTTCCAGGTCAGGGGGTTTTGACCATAATCCTTGGGCTCAGCCTGCTGGACTTCCCCGGAAAAAGAGCACTGATTGATGGGATACTCAAATCTCCCTCAATACAAAAAGCACTGAACTGGATCAGAGAAAAGGGCAACAAGGAACCATTTCGCTTTCTTTAGTGTGTATCACATGTCAACGATTACATTTCAATTAACACCAAGAAGCTGTTGCCAGTTGCGCAAGATTATTCTGCAATAGTTCGAAACCTTTTTTCTATAACAGTTATGCCTATTCAACCAATCCTTCAGAAAGCACTCCTCGACTGGTTCAAAAAAAATCAGCGGGATCTTCCATGGAGACATACCTACGAGCCATACCAGATTTGGATCTCAGAAATCATGCTCCAGCAAACACAGATGGATCGGGTTACTGTTTTTTTTACACGTTGGATGGATGCCTTCCCGGATATTACGACGCTTGCTGCCTCTTCAGAAGATCAGGTACTTAAACTCTGGGAAGGGCTTGGCTATTACTCCAGAGCACGAAACATTCTTAAAACTGCTCAACTGCTGATCAAAAACCATCAAGGTAAAGTACCAGACAGCCGCAAACAGTTATTGGCTCTTCCTGGAATCGGCCCATACACAGCAGGCGCCATTGCGTCCATCAGTTTTAATCGCGATGTCCCTGTCGTGGATGCCAACATTGAACGAATCTTTTCCAGGCTTTTTAATATTGATTTAATCCCAGGTAGCCCGGAAGCCAAACGACTTAACTGGCAAAAAGCGGAAGAACTTCTGCCAACAGGACACGCAAGAGATTTTAATCAGGCCCTTATGGAACTTGGAGCGCTCATTTGTCGGCCCGGAAATCCTGACTGTGGTGCCTGCCCGGCAGCGTCTCATTGCCTGGCACTCAAATATGATCTTATCCCTGAACGCCCTGTTCCTAAGAAAAGTAAAAAGATTATTCCCATTGAAATGGCAACGGGAATACTCATTCATAATGGAATGGTCTTTATTCAACAACGACTTGCTGATGATGTATGGGGAGCCTTGTGGGAGTTTCCGGGAGGGCGAATAGAACTGACAGAAAAACCTGAGCAAACGGTGGTCAGGGAGTTTCGTGAGGAAACAGAATTTGAGGTGGAGGTGGAATCAAAAATCATAAACACTGTTCACCATTACACCCGCTACAAGGTAACTCTCCACTGTTTTTTTCTGCGTCTTGTCGGGAGTGACACTGACCCTGTTTTACATGCTGCTCAGGATTTCAAGTGGGTTTTCTTTAAAGCATTGCAGGAATATGGATTTCCAGCGGGGCACCGAAAACTGATTACATATCTGGAAGAAACAAAACATGCCATCACAAAACAAACTCATTAAGTCAGACCTGTTTATCTACATCTACAAGCTTCCCGACAAACCAGATAAGAACCAAGACCGGAACCCCCATGGCAGCAGTCATAAGGAAAAACGATTCATACCCATAAGCAGAAACGGCAGTTCCTGAATAGCCGCCTATTAACTTGGGGAACAAGGTCATCAGGGAGCTGAACAGGGCATACTGAACGGCAGTAAAAGAAATATTCGTAAGGCTTGATAAAAATGCCACAAAGGCGATGGATGCCAGTCCGGCACATAGATTGTCGGCTCCTATCACTATGGTTAACATGGTAATATCGTTTCCACTCCTTGCTAGAAGCATGAATAGTAAATTCGTCGCAGCAGCCAGTACCCCGCCAAGAAACAGCATTCGGTAGACCCCGTAACGAACGGTCAACAGGCCACCTAAAAAGCCACCGACCAAAGTCATACCCAGGCCAAAAGTTTTGGTAACAGTTGCTATCTCATTTTTGCTAAACCCCATGTCCAGGTAGAACACATTGGAGACAACGCCTAAAACAATATCCGATATCCTGTAAAATCCAACAAGCAACAAAAGCAAAACTGCTGTTTTTCCACCATAGCGAACAAAAAAGTCCCGCACCGGCTCAACATAACTGTCTTGTACCATTCCCTTATCTGCAAGCCCTGCTTTCACAGAAATAAATGCCCCAACCGCTGCCATAAGGAGTGCAAAAAAGAGTCGTCCTGTTTCCACTGCGAAACCAATAAGTTTTACATTTCCTTTACTTCCTCCAGCGAGCAGTTCTTTTAGCCAGACACTGACAGATGCGGTCAGAAAAAAACAGGTCGCAAAGAGAGCTGCAGCAAATACAAAAAGAAGAAAAAACCGAATATATTGTTTAGCACTATATTGATACGGAGTAGATCGTGCCTCCGCCGGCTCATCAATAAAGCAGGTAGTCGCCACACCAACCAGCATGACAGATGCCATAACAAAATAGGTCATGCTCCAGGCACTGCCATCATAAAGCTCTCGTGATGTTCCAAACCAGGAAGCGATATAAAGAGAACCGGCACCTGCCACAAGCATACCGATCCGGTACCCTGCAACATAGGTGGACGCAAGCATTGCCTGCAAAGATTCTTCCACGCACTCAATACGATAGGCATCAATCACAATATCCTGAGTAGCAGAAGAAAAGCCAAGAAACACAGCGGCGACCGCCATCATGACAAGGCTTGCTTCACCTTGGGTAGGATCAGTAAGCCCCATCCAAACAATTGCCGCCATCACAGAAATTTGAGAGAGCAGCATCCAGGAACGACGTCTGCCAAATTTTCTGGTAAGAAAAGGCAGGGGCAGCTTATCAACAAGAGGAGCCCATATAAATTTGAAAGAATAACCAAGTGCCGCCCAGCTGAAAAATGTAACGGCAGATCTGCTGACACCTGCCTCACGCAACCACACCGAAAGAGTCGAGAAAATAAGAAGGATGGGAACGCCTGCAGAAAACCCGAGAAAAAGCATGGTTAGCACACGTGGATGAATCCAAATCCTCAGCATATCCATTTTGCTGCTATTCACTCCATTTATTTCTGCCATTCTTCCCTTTTCCCCGCAATAAATTTATGGTATCAATACTTTCAGACCTACCTTATAAATAAAAAAGGCAAAAAGCAAACCGGCCCATACACTAAATCCAGCCCCAGAAATATCAAGATGCCAGTTAAGATATACAACACATTATCGCGAAAAAAAGAAGAGCTACAGCCCATTGAACCGGGTCATGTAAGGCTTTATGTCTGTGGAATTACGTCCTACGATTATTGCCATATTGGTCATGCCCGTTCAGCATTGGCCTTTGACATGATAGTACGCTATTTGCGGTATCTCGGTAATAAAGTCACCTATATTCGAAACTTCACAGACATTGATGACAAGATTATCACGCGGGCAAACGAGCAAAATACCACTACCGAAGAACTTGCAAACCGTTTTATAGATGAATTCTACGTTGATATGGATAAACTCGGTGTGGACAGGCCCACGATGGAGCCTAAGGCCACTGAGCATATTCAGGAAATGATTGATTTGATCACTGAACTTATCGAAAAAGATATGGCATATCCGGCAGGAGGTGATGTCTATTATTCTGTAAATTCATTTGCAAATTACGGCAAGCTCTCCGGGCGTAATCTTGAAGATATGCAGGCAGGTGCGCGCATTTCTGTCAATGAAAACAAAACCAATCCCATGGATTTTGTGCTGTGGAAGGCCTCCAAACCCGGCGAACCCAGTTGGAACAGTCCATGGGGACCCGGAAGACCTGGCTGGCACATAGAATGCTCTGCAATGAGTCGTAAATACCTGGGTTCCACTTTTGATATCCATGGCGGCGGCCAGGATCTTATCTTTCCTCACCACGAAAACGAACTAGCCCAAAGTGAGGGAGCCAATAACAAACCTTATGTCAAGATGTGGATCCATCATGGCTTTGTTACCATCCGTGATGAAAAGATGTCGAAATCTCTCGGTAATTTTCTGACTATCAGAGATATTCTTGATCATTACCATCCAGAAGTTCTCAGGTTTTTTATTTTTTCCACCCATTATCGTAATCCACTGGATTTTTCTGAAGCTGCCATGCAAGATTCCATGACGGGACTGAAGCGTTTGTATGAATGTCTTGCAGCCGTTGATGCATTGGAAGACAATTGCCAGGACAAAGTGGATTCAATTGCAGGTGCGAAAGATATAAAGAAAATTGAATCGCTTGAAGAAAATTTTCAAAAGGCTATGAACAACGACTTCAATACGGCACAGGCTCAGGGAAGCATTTTTGAAACTGTTAAAACTATGAATAAGATCCTTAGAACACTCCCGGATGCTCCATCCTCTGAAGATCACAAACTGCTGCAAACAGCTGCTGCAACCATCAAAAAGCTTGCAGGAATTATGGGGATACTTCAGGTTCCGGCAGCCGTCTATCTTGCTGTCGGAAAAGCAGAAATGCTCGCAAAAACAGATATAAGTGAAGCGGAGATACTGGCTTGTATTGAAGAAAGAAATCAAGCCCGGATTGATAAAAACTGGGCTAAAAGCGATGAAATCCGTAACAACCTACTCGAAAAAGGCATTGAATTAAACGATGGCCCGAAAGGTACGGGATGGAGTGTAAAACGGAGCTGATATGAATTCAATCACCCGCTCACCAGCTGTTGCAGGCCGCTTTTATCCTGGAGATGACAGCTCATTGCGCGCTACTATTCAGAATCTTACAGGAGACCTTCCTGAACACAAACAAAAAGTCCTGGCAGTAATGTCGCCACATGCAGGATATGTCTATTCCGGGGCTGTTGCCGCTGAGACTCTGGGGCGGATTGAAATTCCCGAGACAGTAATACTTCTTGGCCCCAATCATACAGGAAAAGGGAAAACCGTTGCCCTGTCTACTGCCACCTGGAATATGCCCATGGGACACGTTCCCTGCAATTATGATCTTGCACGCGCAATTCTTGCTGAGAGTGATTTTATTGAAGAAGATGAACTTGCCCACAAGTACGAACATTCACTGGAAGTACAGCTCCCTTTCCTGCAGATGGCACAGCCTGATCTCTCCATAGTCCCCATCACCATCTCTCATATTTCATATCAGGTTCTGGAAGAAATCGCTCTGGCTATTGCTAAAGCCATCAAAAAAAGTACCAATAAAGATATCCTGATTGTTGCCTCATCAGATATGACCCATTACGAATCGCGCAGTGCTGCGATAAAAAAAGATCATTATGCTCTTGAAAAACTTACCGATATGAATCCGGATCTTCTCTATAGCTCTGTCATAGGACAACATATTTCCATGTGCGGCATCATGCCGGTGACCGCTGCACTCATTATTGCCCTTGAACTTGGTGCAACAAAAACAGAACTCATCCGTTATACTGATTCCGGAGAAATCACAGGAGATACAGATCAGGTGGTGGGTTATGCTGGTGTCCTTATTTCATGAATGCCATTTTCTCTTGACAGAATCCCAAAAACTGTCTAAATAATCCACCTCAATAAGGATAAAGATACATCCTGGGGGATGGTCTAATGGCAAGACTACGGACTCTGACTCCGTCTATCAAGGTTCGAATCCTTGTCCCCCAGCCATAATAAAAAAAAGCGGCTAAGTCAGTTTTTGACTTAGCCGCTTTTTTGTTCTAAACTACAAGTGAAAAACTACATCATCTTCGTATCTGGAAATTAGAAAATATTCCAGTTTCCTGATACGCCTTCAGGAGATAAACCTGCATGTGCCCAACACTAGGAACTCCACGCGAAGTCACAACCCCGCACCGCACAATTCCCATAGACATTCCAGAGGGCATCACCCCAACAGAGTTCTTTAACAGCCCATGCAACCTGCGTCATTTAGCCCGTGAAAACGGCCTTCTCCGAACACCTGAAAATTTTCTACTCTACCGTAAAGCAATTGGTCACAGTAATATCTTTGATACCTCCATCATTTTGGATTCGTCACAGAATATTTTAGATCCCCTTGGACGTCCGGTTCGACGCGATCAACTCAGCACTCAGGAAAAACTGGTCTTCTCTCGCATGACCCAGGTAGTCTTCACCTACATGCTTGAGAAATATCCAGATCCTGCACGCCACCTGCTCTTATGTGGAGAAGCAAGTCTGGATGCGACATGGCCTCTTGCGAAACCGGGGGTTCCAAGCATCCGCATGATCCATAATCATTTTATTGTATTTGAGAACGAAAACCTCCTTGCTTCACCACTCGCCTCAGATGACAACCCAAACCTCACAGATAGCGGCTATAACGGACTCTTTCTTGATTATTTAAGGAATGTCTATTTGCGTTTCTTTGAAATCCTGGATCTGACTATTTTAAAGCCCCTGGAGGCGGATCAGGCAAAATTGAAAAGTACTGGATACCCTCAAGGGCTCCCGAGTTGGGAAGTACAGGGAGGAGTTGATGCGCTCACTCAAGGTGCATTCTGGAAAGAGTATGACATGGTGCTTCTGGGATTTCTTGATTTTTACCGCACATTATTTTCTCTTGTTGCCTCTAACACTGCAAGGATCCCGGAAGCTGCCCGCTATCCTGATCAGATCGAGAACATACTTCTGTTCAACAATGAATTCCACAGTGCCGCCAGAATGCTGCGCCTACAGGTTCTTGAAGATCCTTTGTTTGCCAATGAAATCCGTTGGCGCCCGGCATACAAACAGATTCTATACCGGGATGACACAGGGCGCCTGATAGTTACCATAAGCCAAAACTCTGTGGGGAATGCCATCACCGAATTACTCGGTATCGTTGTCAAACGCACTGATGACAAGAAAGCATATGAAAAGGTCGAAAAATCCCTGGTTGATCAACTCATTGAAGTCAGAAATCGCCTGGTACGATATAATCTTGGTTCCCCCATTGCTGCACCTTGTTGGCCAAGTGGATCTTTTGTTCCCTTGTCATAATCTCCTCTTCAAACACCCTTTCCAGTTTCAATATTCTTGTCGAGCTGAGTTCTAATATGTCGAATGACGAACAATTGAAACACTATTTATTAAACGTGGCCTGTCCGTATGCCGTGATCGGCTTTGTTGTCTCAAGTATGGGGTTCATTAAAGTGATGTTTCCTTGGAAGGAAATTGAATATATCGACAACTTAGCGTATAGTGTTGTGCGGCTCCAAAATATTTGTTGATAGAGGTTACCTCCAAAGGATGATTGAAATATGAAAAAGCCAGGGTACCTGCTTTTCCCAGCCTGTATAATATCATTATGCATGGTGATTTTTTTTAGTACCAATGTCATGACAAAATCTCAGGATGGAGCCGGGGCTGCCCCGGAAGCACGTGCCGATCTTATCGTCATTGACAACATGAAATCCTTTAGCCCGCTTGAAAAGGCCACCGTTGAATTCCTCCATGACGCTCATACAGAGGCTCTTGCCAAAAAAAATATGTCGTGTGACACTTGTCATCCTGTTGAAAAAGAACAGTTCTATCCCCAATTCAAGCGACTGAAAAACACAAACAGAGAAGAAGTAATGAATATTTACCATGATGGCTGTATTGGTTGTCATGGTGAAATGCGGCTGAAAGGTGAACAATCAGGGCCTGTTGAATGTAATGATTGCCACATGGAAAAAAAGAAGTACAGCTCCTCCCGTCTGGCCATAGGATTTGACAAGTCCCTGCACGCACGTCATGTACAGGCACACGAAAAAAAATGTGACCAGTGTCATCATGAGTATGACGAAAAAACCAGGAAACTTTTCTATGCCAAAGGAAAAGAAGGAACCTGCCGTTATTGCCACAAAGAACAAACGAAAGAAAATCTTTTATCCATACGCGTAAGCTCCCACGTCGCCTGTATAAACTGCCATATCAAAAATCAGGAAAAGAATCCGCTTACCCTTCCTGTCAAATGTTCCCAGTGCCATGACGCCTCTTACCAGGAAACAATCAAGAAACTTGATCCCATCCCAAGGCTTGAAAGAAATCAGCCCGATATGATGATGATTACAACTGGCGTAAAGGAGCTGGATAGCGGCGAAAAAATCCAAATGAACCTCGTCCCCTTTAACCATAAGGCTCACGAGGGATACAATAATAGTTGCCGGGTCTGTCATCATCAGGAGATAAAAAAATGCAGTGAGTGTCACACACTCGGCGGTACAGGTGCTGCCAAAGGACTAAGTCTTGAACTTGCCATGCATAAAAAAGATACTGATCGGAGTTGTGTCGGCTGCCATGCAAACCAATATACAAAAAACAGCAATTGTGCCGGCTGCCATCAGTTCACTCCCACAACTGCAAGGATGAGCAACAGATCCTGTAAGGTATGTCACATGCCACGCCCGGATGGTGTTGAGCTGACTGATAACACGGCTCGACTGCTCCTTGAAGGTCGTCCTGAAAAATCTCCGACATACACCCAGGAAGAGATACCGGGAAAAATCGTTATCGGAAAACTCTCTAAAAAATATGAATCTGTGGAGTTCCCCCATAGGAGAATTGTTAATAAAATCGTAGAGAATATCGAAGACAACAAACTGGCACTCCATTTCCATGCTGAAAAGGCTACCATCTGTAGCGGATGTCATCACAATGCACCGCTGACAAAACAACCATCCGGATGCAGCAGCTGTCACACCAAAGCCTTCAATGACAAAGACATGCACAAACCCGGAATTGTCGGTGCCTACCATCTCCAATGTATGGGATGCCATACCACCATGAAGCTAGATATAGTCGGCTGCAGGGACTGTCATGATGAAAAGAGCCCGCAACACTCAGCACTGCAGCAAAAGGGGAAAGAATAATGGCCATATCACGAAGAAACTTTCTTGGCTGGATGGGAGCCGCAGGCCTTTCCGCCTCTCTTGTCGGTAAGCAGGCTCACGCCGCATCCACCAAAGAGTTTGCCGGCCACCCCGGTAGCTATGGAGTTCTCCATGACATCACCAGGTGTGTGGGCTGTAGATCCTGTGAAGAGGCATGCAACACTGTCAATAAACTTCCCAAACCCGCAAAACCCTATACAGACGAATCAGTTCTGAACAAGAAGCGTAAACTCACTACAACTGAGTATACGATTGTAAATAAATCGGTACAAGAAGGCAGCCCAATCTTCATAAAAACCCAGTGCAATCACTGCCTGGAACCAGCCTGCGCATCTGTCTGTTTTGTTAATGCCTTTCAAAAACTGCCCAATGGCGCTGTTGTCTATGACGCATCCGTCTGTGTGGGTTGCAGATACTGCATGATAGCCTGCCCCTTTGAAGTGCCGACCTACGAATATGATGCCCCATACACTCCCGAGGTTGTCAAATGTACCCTGTGTGCTCCACTGCTTGAGAAGGGACTACTCCCCGGATGCGTTGAAAGCTGTCCCACGGAGTCACTCCTGTTTGGCAAACGGGATGATCTGTTAAAAATTGCACGCGCGCGTATAGAGAAATTTCCCAGTCGCTATGTTGATCATATTTACGGTGAACAGGAGATGGGCGGCACTAGCTGGCTCTATCTTTCAGGAGTCCCTTTTAAAGATATAGGCATGCGGGAAGATCTTGGAAACACACCGGCACCAAAACTAACATCAGGCGCACTGCATTTGATTCCCATGGTCGTTTCTCTGTGGCCGGTATTTCTTGCCGGTATGTACGGAATGACAAAACGAAGGAATACGATTGCAGATGAAGAAAAAGCAAAAGCAGTGGCGATTGCTATAGAACAAACTGAAAATAAAGCAGCCGAAATACTTTCCCAGGCTATGGAAAAAGCGAAAAAAGAAAAAGAAAATGTTTCAAAAAGAGTTGAACGGGCCAGAGAAAATAGAGTTAAAAAAGCTCTTGAACACAGCAGCTCGACTAATAGTGATGAGGGAGCCTGATGTCCGAGCAAAAAAACAAACAGGCCCGGGGAGTGACTGACGTTGTTTTAGGTCTCATGAGAGATGATAACGCAAAGTTTTCACCACTTGCCGCATTTACCGGCATCATTCTCCTTGTCGGAACTGTTCTTACGGTTCTGCGGTTTACCCAGGGGCTGGGAGCTGTCACCAACCTGACCAACACCCACCCTTGGGGAATGTGGATCGGCTTTGACCTGATGTGCGGCGTTGCCCTGGCAGCTGGAGGCTACACAACATCTGCGGCATGTTATCTTTTTGGTATGAAAAAATACCACTCCGCAGTACGGCCTGCCATCCTGACAGCTTTCTTAGGCTATGCCATGGTGGTTGTGTCTCTCCTTTACGATGTGGGCCGGCCTGATCGTCTTGTTCTTGCCTACCCGTTTATTGTACAGCAGGGAACAACGTCTCTGTTATTTGAAGTGGGTTTATGCGTACTTTTATATCTGACCGTTCTTTTTCTTGAATTTACCCCGATCCCTCTTGAGTGGCTTGGGCTTAGAAAGGCCAGAAACATTGCTGTAAAGCTGACACTTACGCTGACTATTTTTGGAGTTGTTCTTTCCACTCTCCACCAGTCGTCCCTTGGTGCTCTGTTTCTCATTGCACCCTCAAAGTTGCACCCGCTCTGGTATTCTCCATACCTTGGGGTGTTTTTCTTTGTCTCAAGTATTGCCGCCGGGCTTTCCATGGTGATATTTGAAAGTATGCTGTCGCACAAAAAACTCCGCCACCGAATGGGGAAAGCGTATCTTGAAGAACATCCGCCCCTTATTCTTGGCTATGCAAAGGCGGCATCACTGGTACTGTTTGGGTATTTCATGGTCAAAGTCGTAGGGGTCTCTGCAGGAGACAACTGGTACCTGCTGCTCACACCATACGGCATCTGGTTTCTGGTTGAGCTTCTAGGCTTTGTTGCTCTGCCATGTTTTCTGTTTGCTGTCGGGTCGAGAAACAAAGATCCGGGCCTAATCAAATTTACCGCAGTATTGACGATCATCGGAATCGTCCTCAATCGGCTCAATATAAGTATGATAGCCTTTAACTGGCACCTTCCTCTGGATGAACGCTATATTCCCAGCTGGATGGAGATCACCCTTTCAGTTTATATGGTGACCTGTCTGATTCTGGCCTTCAGGTTTATTGCGACACGCATGCCGGTTTTTGACGAACATCCCGACTTTAAAGGACAGCACTAATAGGAGGGATATCAGGAAATGGACAACACAATACACACACTTCAGGATTTCATGCTGCATACGGAAAGCAACACCTATATTCTCATGGGAATATATCTCGTCTGTATGATCGGGTTCTGGATATTTTTGACGCAAAAAGATGAAGACCAGGACTGATAGGGGAATCTGACACTATGCTTTATACATTTATGGTCTATATAGCTCTATCTGTTTTTGCAATCGGACTGATATACAGTCTTTCCAGCTGGTTCCGTTTCAATGTCGGTATCAATGCAGATGGAATGACACCATGGGCACGAATCAGAGCTGCCATCAAAGGTATTGTTGGACTTTTCAATAAAGAAAAACTCACAGTTCTTGGGAAAGTTTTCGTTTTTGACATACTGCTTCAGAACCATATACAGAAGCAGGACAGGCTGCGCTGGATCATGCATATGCTTATTTTTTCAGCCTTTATGTTCCTGTTTATTTTTCATGCCCTGGATCAGATCATCGTCACCCCAATCTTTGACAGGTTCTATCTTATGATGAACCCGTGGTTGATCATTGCCGGGCTCATCCTCCTTACTGGTCTTTCCATCTCCCTCTACAGAAGATACATCCTGAAAGTGCCACGCTTAAAAACCAGCGGAATGGATTTGTATACCATCATTATTCTTCTGCTGATTATCCTCTCCGGCCTCTTTATGGAGATGACCAAGATCACATCCTATGAATATTATCAGAAGATCTGGTGGGTTCATATCGTTGTCTGTCTCTTCGGTCTTGCCTTTCTACCGTTCAGCAAGATGTTCCATATGTTCACCACACCCTTAAGCCTGCTGGCCAATGCGGTGATGGATGAGAACTCAGATCCGGCCAACATTGCCACTAGGCAGGTGATGGAACTTGATGCCTGTACCCACTGCAATACCTGTTCCAGACACTGCTCAGTCGCTGTGGCCAGTGATCATCTTGGCAATGACACTATTCTGCCCTCAGAGCGGATGATTTTTCTCAAGGAATATGTTGCCAATAAGAACATCAGCTCCAAAAAGCTGGCCGCAATTGGGCAGGGAATCTACCTCTGTACCAACTGTGACCGCTGTACTGTGGTCTGCCCTGCCGGCATCAACCTGCGGGAACTCTGGTTTTCTGCACGGGAAGAACTCGTCCGGAACAAACCACCTGTGGATCTGATGTTGACCCCGTTTTCCTACTTTCGGGGACTCAACCATCGGCGAATCGACCAGGAACAGTATGACATTCCCCTTGAAAATGTCAAAAGCATGTTAACATCAGGATGCGATTTCTCAGCAGAAATGGACGTTGCGCCAATAGTTCTTAATCAGGGCAGTCACGAATTCCATGAAGCTCTCGGTCTTTCAAAACGCATAGAAAGCTTTACCTACTGTTTTTCATGTGAGAACTGTTCAACAGTATGCCCTGTAGTCACTAATTATGCGGCCTCGCAACAGAGCCTTGATCTCTTGCCACACCAGATAATCCGCTCCGTGGCCCTTGGTCTTAAAGAGATGGCTACAGGATCAAAGATGTTATGGAACTGCCTGAGCTGTTATCAATGTCAGGAGCACTGTCCACAGGGAGTAAAGGTGACGGATATCTTCAACACACTCAAAACCGTCTCATTGAAGACCACAAGCAGCACAGGAAAGAAATGATGAAATATACACTATTTGTCGGCTGCAATATTCCAGCAAGGGTTCAACAATACGAACTGGCTGCCAGGAGTGTAGCAGTAAATCTTGGTATAGAACTGGTTGAAAATCAGGAGTTCAAGTGCTGCGGCTACCCCATGCAGAACAGTGACAACAGAACCTTCATCCTGATGGCAGCCCGCAATCTCGCACTTGCTGAAAAAGATGGCCTGGATATGATGGTGCTGTGCAAGTGCTGTTTTGGCAGCCTTAAAAAAGCTGCCCATCAGATCCAGCAGGACTCCAAATTACAGAAAGAAGTCAACACGTTTTTGGCAAAAGAAGATTTGAGTTATTCAGGAAATGCAGAGATAAAACACTTTCTTTCAATCCTCTTTCACGACGTTGGCCTTACGGAAATAAAGAAAAAAATATCCACCCCGTTTACAGATCTCAGTGTAGCAACACACTATGGATGTCACGCCCTGCGGCCAAGTGATGTCACCCGGTTTGATGATCCTGTACGCCCCTCTCTTTTTGACGATCTGGTGAAAGTAACCGGAGCAAAAAGTGTTGAGTGGCCTTTACAGCTTGAATGCTGCGGTGCTCCTCTTGTGGGCATAAACGACACACTTTCAATGGATCTGGCCGAAAAAAAACTGGCCGACTGCAACAGAGCCGGTGCCGATTATGTGTGTGTGGGCTGCCCTTACTGCCAGATGCAGTTTGATCGGGTTCAGAACATGATGGTATCTGAACGTGAACTAACATATGAAATTCCGAGCATCGTTTATCCCCAGCTGCTCGGACTTGCCATGGGGCTTTCAGAAGAGTCCCTTGGCCTGAAAATGAATACAATGACTATCAGTAATCTTGAATCCTATATACAGATGGAGACACAGATGGAGACAGAAAATTGACTCAGGAAAAAATCGGCGCCGTAATGGTTGTTGGTGGCGGGATTGCCGGTATGCAGGCAGCTTTGGATGCTGCCGATACCGGCTACTACGTTTATCTGGTTGAACGATCACCCACCATTGGCGGGTTGATGTCGCAACTGGACAAAACGTTCCCCACAAACGACTGTGCGATGTGAGTAATCTCACCTAAACTGGTCGAGGTCGGCCGGCATATAAATATAGAGTTACTCACCCTTTCAGAAGTCACGGATATAACCGGCACACAGGGGAATTTTACCGTCTCGCTAACACAGCATCCACGCTACGTGGATATGGACAAATGTATTGCCTGTGGAGCGTGCAGCCAGAAGTGTCCGAAAAAAGTAGTAAACGAGTACGATGCCGGCATGTCCAAACGAAAGGCCATTTACGTCGAATACGCACAGGCGGTTCCACTGAAGTACGCCATTGACGATACCCAATGCTTTTACCTGACAAAAGGAAAGTGTGGAAAATGTGCAGAGACCTGTCCCACAGGTGCCATCAACTACGAAGACCGCGCCAAAGATCTTGAATTTCAGGTCGGAGCAGTTATTTGCGCCAGCGGCTGTAAAACCTATGATCCGGCGACCCACGATGTGTATGGCTACAACCGCTCTAGAAACATTGTTACAAGCCTTGAGTTTGAGCGTATCCTCTCTTCATCAGGACCCTATGGCGGACATATGGTTCGTCCGTCTGGCAAAAATGAACCAAAAAAAATCGCCTGGCTCCAATGTGTCGGTTCCCGTGATGTACATATCGGCGCCAAGGGCTACTGTTCCAGTGTCTGCTGTACCTATGCCGTGAAAGAGGCCATGCTTGCCGTCGATCACGCTAAAGACGGACTGGACGCAGCCATTTTTTATATGGATATCCGTACCCATGGTAAGGATTTTGAGCGATATTACAATCAGGCTCGTGATGAATTCGGTGTTCGTTTTGTCAAATCCAAAATTACCAATATCGTCCCGACTGAGGACGGTAATCAGCTTATCCGCTACATTGACGAATACGGAAAGCTGGCTGAAGAAGCATTTGATATTGTGGTTCTCTCTGTAGGCCTTGAAGTTGGAGAATCTACCCTTCAGCTTGCACACACGCTGGATATAAAACTTGATAAGTATAATTTTGTTTCCACCACAAGTTTTGATCCGCAAGCAACATCCACCCCTGGCGTTTTTGTTTGCGGCGCTGTTGAGGCTCCCAAAGATATTCCCTCCTCTGTCATTGAAGCAAGTGCTTCGGCAGGAAGTGCTGGAAGTTTTTTAAGTGAATCACGCTGGAGTTTGACCAGGCAGAAAAAACTCCCGGCAGAGCTTAATATCAGGGGCGAGCGTCCTCGTATCGGTGTCTTTGTCTGCTGCTGCGGTACTAATATCGCAGGTGTCGTAGATGTGCCATCCGTGGTTGAGTATGTGAAGAACCTCCCCTATGTTACCTTCTCCACTCAGGGCTTATTCAGCTGTTCTCAGGATGCGCTGAACAATCTCGCCGACATCATCAAAGCCGAGAAATTGAACAGAGTGGTTGTGGCCGCCTGTACTCCAAAAACCCATGAAACGCTGTTTCAGGAAACCCTTGCCACAACCGGTCTTAACAAATATGTCTTTGAGATGGTTAATATCAGGAACCACTGTTCCTGGGTCCATAAAAACAGTCCGGATATTGCCACTGAAAAAGCAAGAGACCTGATTCGAATGGCTGTTAATAAGGTTGCCCTCATGGGGCCCTTGAACGAAGTCGAACTTGAAATCAACCAGTCGGCACTCGTCATTGGCGGTGGTATTGCAGGAATGCAGGCCGCAAAGACGCTTTCCAGACAGGGTTACCATACAAGTCTTATCGAAAGAGAGAAACAGCTCGGCGGAAAAGGGTTGGATATTCACGAAACCTGGCAGGGAGAAAATGTTGCTGAAAACGTGAGTCGATTGATTGCTGATATCAGGAACGATGCAAACATAGATATCTATACAGGTGGTCACATCAGCCACGTTGATGGTTTTGTCGGCAACTTTACAACAACTGTTCAGACAACGGATTCCACAGTAGATCTTGAACATGGTGTTACGATTATTGCATCGGGCGCCAGTGAATTTAAACCCGAGCAATATCTCTACGATGAGGATGACCGGGTAATTACAGGTCTTGAGCTTGACCGAAAACTCACTGCTGATGATCCAGTGCTTGAACAAATAAAGACTGCTGTATTTATCCAGTGTGTCGGCTCCAGAATTCCTGCGCGACCCTATTGTTCCAAGGTCTGCTGCACCCATTCCATAAAGAATGGACTCACGCTAAAAAAGCGCAATCCGGAGATGAATATCTACATCCTCTACCGGGATATGCGGCCTTACGGACTGCGTGAGGATCTGTACAGGGAGGCACGGGAGAAAGGGATTATCTTTCTGCGCTATAACTTTGAAAAAGGCATTGATATCGATTACGACGGGGATAACCTGCAGGTACAATTCACCGATACGATTATGCGTAGAAATTTGGCAATCAATCCGGATATGCTGGTGCTTGCCACTGCCATTATCCCACCGGAGAAAAATCCACTTGCCCAACAGTACAAGGTTACCCTGAACAACGATGGATTCTTTATGGAGGCCCATGCCAAGTTACGCCCCGTTGACTGTTCCACAGACGGTGTTTTTCTCTGTGGTCTCTCGCATGGCCCAAAACCCATTGATGAGTCTGTCTCCCAGGCAATAGCTGCCGCCACAAGAGCCGTTACACTCCTGGCCCGGAAAACTATTGCCATCAGCGGTACAGTTGCCGAAGTCAGTCCACAGGAATGCAGTGAATGCGGAGGATGTGTTTCAATCTGCCCATATTCTGCACCATCCTTTATAGAAGCATCAGCCCGGTTCTTCCCTGGTAAAGCACAGATTAATCCAGCGCTATGTAAAGGATGTGGAATATGTGTGGCCTCTTGTCGCTCAGGTGCCATACATCTTCTTGGTTTTGATAATGATCAGATAATGTCGCAGATTGCGGCTATCTATTAGCACTGGTGAGCAGTAAATAAGCCAGCATAAGTTTAAGGAGTTAATATGTCCGATTGGGAACCCAAAATAGTAGCTTTTTTGTGTAACTCCTGCAGTTACGGGGCAGCAGATCTTGCAGGTGTCGGCAGAATGCAGTACCCGGCCAATATCCGGATTATCCGTATCCCCTGTTCCGGTCGCATGAGCCCGAAGTTTGTTCTCTCTGCGCTCATGCAAGGGGCTGATGGCGTTTGGGTATCCGGCTGACACCCCGGTGAATGCCATTACCTGGAAGGTAATTATCACGCACGAAGAAAGTTCACCCTGTTTACCCGGATGTTGAGCCATATTGGAATTGAGCCTGAACGCTTACAGTTTTCCTGGATATCCTCGGCTGAGTCAACCAAGTTTGTTGATGTGGTCACCGAGGTGGTAGAAGCGATACGGAAAGTCGGCCCCAATACAAAACTTGTTAAGAATATGGCCAGGAAGACGTAATATGCAGACATGTATTAATAAAATAAGGGAGATTGCTGCCCGGCTCGTAAAAGATGAAACCATTGAAATGGTGATTGGCTTTCAGGAAGGCACCATCCCCATGATTAGCCCTCCAATAAGTGTCCGAACTGCTGATGATGTAGAAAAGCTCACATGGTCAAGCCACTGCTGTATAAACCTTGCCAACTACCTGACAGATGTTAAAGGCAAAGTTGCAGTATTTGCCAAAGGTTGTGACAGCAGATCCATCGTCAACCACATTGCAGAGGGCAAGGTCAAGCGAGAAGATGTTGTCATCATCGGTGTTCCGTGTAATGGCATGATGGAGCGACATACCATTAGCAATTTATTTGGAGATGAAATAGAAGAAGTTGTCGAGGAAGATGGCGGTACAGTGATTGTCCGTGGTAAGGGACGAGAAGAGAAATACCGGAAATCGGATCTTTTGCGGCAAAATTGCCGGGTTTGCGTTCACAAAAACCCGGTTCTCTACGACGAACTGGTGGCAGATCCTGTTGACGTACCTGAAGATATAAAGCGCTACGAAGAAGTGGAAAAAATCGAAGCCCTGGCAATAAACGATCGCTGGAATTTTTTTGCAGACCTGATCTCCACCTGTATCCGCTGCTATGCCTGCCGGGATGCCTGCCCGACCTGCTACTGTCCCACCTGTTTTGTAGATGAGACACAACCACAGTGGGTAGGGAAGGGCGATGAAGAACCCGATGTGATGACCTTTCATATCCTGCGAGCCTTTCACACTGCAGGCCGTTGTACTGATTGCGGTGCCTGCGTTTCTTCCTGTCCCATGACCATTAATATGCGAGCCTTTACCAAAAAGTTGGAAAAAGACTGTCTCGATCTCTGGGACTGGGAAGCAGGGCTGACCCCAGACATGCGTCCAGCTCTTGAAACCTACACTCCGAACGATCCTGAAGATAACTTCAAATAGGCAATACAGATGAGGATTCTACAGATACAGAAAACAGACTGGTCAGCAGGGCTTGAGAAATCACGACAAGACTATCGCCTGATCGGTCCTGTAAAAGAAGGTAATAACGTTAGTAAATTCAGAGAACTTGCTGCGGGTGAAGAACCGGATTTTTCCATTTCCACAACAACCATGTCTCCTAAATCGGTTGTATTTCCTCAATCCGAGGTGATGTTTACTTTTACGACGGACAGTGCATCTCCTGACTGCAATATCATGAAGGTTCCTGAGAGTAGTTATAGCCCACGGGCAATTATTGGCATCAGACCCTTTGATGCTGCTGCAATGAACATCGTGAAGATGAATTTTGATACCCCGGACTACCGGGATCCTTACTGGTGTGATGCATATGAGGCATGTACCTTTATCGGACTGGCCGTAACTGATCCCGAATCGTGTGATTTCTCAACGAGTACCGGTACCGGGCCTTTTGACATAAGCGGGCTTGATGTGCTGCTTATTGATGCAGGAGAGTATTTTCTTGTTGAGGTAGTGACAGAAAAGGGCAGCACCTGGGTACGCAGTGCTGGTTTTAATAAAGAGGCTGATGCAGAAAGCATTGAAGTACTCCACAGCATGCGTAAAGAAGCGAAAAAGAAAATCGTATCCACTGTTGCGTTTGAAAATATCAATAAAAAGGAAACCCTTGATCTCTACAACGAATCGTACTGGGACTCCATCTCCTTTCCCTGCCTCAACTGCGGTACCTGTACCTATGTCTGCCCCACCTGCTGGTGTTTTGATATCCAGGATGAGTCTGACCGCAAAAAAGGACGACGTATGAAAAACTGGGATTCCTGTATGTTTCCCAATTTCACCATTCACACCACCGGCCATAATCCAAGAAACACGAAGCTCATGCGTGTCCGCCAGCGTTTTATGCACAAGCTGAAATATCATCAGTCCAAGTATGACAAAGGTATACTATGCGTGGGCTGCGGCAGGTGTGTGACCTCATGCCCGGTAAATATAGACATCCGTGAAGTATGTAAACAGATGAACAACAGCTAATGCGAGACTACCTGCAATGATTAACCCATATCTTCCATATCCTGTCCGAATAGATGACATTATTGTCGAGTCCGAGGACAGGAGTTTAAAAACCTTTAAATTTGTTTTTCTCGACCCAAAAGATGAGGAAAAATTTTCCTACCGAGCCGGCCAGTTTGCCGAGATCTCCATCGCAGGCGTGGGAGAAATCCCCATTGGAATTGCCTCATCCCCTGTTGAAAAAGGTTTTATCGCTTTTACAATCAACCGGGCAGGCAAAGTAACCTCTCACCTTCACAACATGAAAGTCGGTGACATTTTGGGTGTCCGCGGCCCTTTAGGCAAGTCGTATCCCTGGGACACCATGAAGGGCAAAAACCTGCTGTTTATCGGCGGTGGATTCGCTTTTACCACCCTGCGCTCTTCAGTGGTGTACCTGCTCCACCCGGACAACCGTGAAAAATACGGAACGATTGATGTTGTCTATGGCTCAAGGTCTCCTGGAATGCTTCTCTATCTCGATGAACTAAAAGAGTGGGAAGCACGAGATGACATCAACATGCATATCACAGTGGACAGAACCGATGATCCGAACTGGAAATATAATATAGGATTTGTCCCGCCAATTGCAGAAGAAAAGGCTCCTAAAAGTGAAGGGAACACCTACGCCATTGTCTGCGGCCCGCCAATTATGATCAAATTCACTCTTCCTGTCCTGGAAAAGCTGGGCTATGATCATGACCATATCATCCTGTCCCTTGAAAACCGGATGAAGTGCGGAATAGGAGTGTGCGGAAGATGCGGTATTGGTGAGCAACTGGTTTGTAAGGACGGGCCCGTTTTTACCCTGGCAGAAGTCAATAATACTCCTAAGGAATTTTAGGGCAGTAAAAAAAAAGAGAAAATAGTATGAACTTTGATTTTAGTGCAGATGAAGTTTTTGAAATGGCCGAGCAACTTGAAAAAAATGGCGCAGATTTTTATCGCAATTCTGCGGCAAACATAACCGACGAAGCAAACAGGAAAGTACTGCTGGGCCTTGCTGCCATGGAAGATAAACACGGGAAAATCTTTGCAGAAATGCGTGCATCCTTAACATCCAGAGATAAAGAGAGCAGCACCTTTGATCCTGAAGAAGAGACAATGGCCTACTTAAAGGCACTTGTCGATACCAGGGTCTTTTTCAAAAAAGAGATTGATACCTCTTCCATGAAAGAAATCTTGAAAGCAGCGCTCGTTGCAGAAAAAGATGCCATTGTTTTTTTCATGGGTTTAAAAGATATGGTACCTGAAAACCTTGGAAAGAACCGTTTGGAAGATATTATTAAAGAAGAGATGTCACATATCAAACTGATTGGCAATATGCTGGCGAAGACAGGGGCTTAAGTACATTATTCATATTTTAATGTATCGGAAAATCAAAGTTTCTGTGGGAGTTGTTCCTATGTTGTTTGCCGAAAACCGCATACCGAATACCGAATACCTTCTGCCCACAGGGCATCATGTTCAAGTTATTTAGCTCCCGTTCCTAAACAATCACGGACAAGAATAATGGGAACACCACTTTCCTCTAAATGAATAAAAATGCGTCAACTATCCTGACACAGGGGGATCCTACAAGGGATGATCTTAATTTACCCACTCAAATTTCAAAAGAGCCAGAAAAACAGATACTGCCCTTGCTAATGTCTGTTATATGTTATAGCAACTATAATTGTACTTATATGACATAATAAGTGATATATTAAACATTGTGGATGTGCCAACAGTAACTTACAGGGAGAAAAAAAGACTTTGGAATATGGTAATGAACTAGACTTATATGTTTTTGCTGCGATGCCAAATGGAGATGTTCTCAAGGTTGGACGTCTTCTCTCTCAAAACCTGAATAGCCAGGGACATCTTAAGGGATATTTTTTATATGACTCTAACTATTTAAACCATTCAAAAGTATATCCTGTGGATCCGGTGAACCTGCCGTTGATACACAACAAGGTATTTGATGCTCCGAACTTCAATACTGGTGTTCATTCTGTTTTTGAAGATTCCTTACCTGATGCCTGGGGAAGACAGCTTCTTGCCAGGCAAGGTAATCTTGATTTACAACGTTGCAAGCCAGTGCATCTTCTGAGTGTTTTGAATAACAAAGGACTCGGCCGTTTGATGTATTCTCAGGTGGATGACAAACCAGAAATTATCGATAACTCCATTCCTTTTCGCGATATTATTGAGGCAATACGAGAAGCTGAATTACTTGAGGAGTCTGTTGACGTCAACTCTGATGAACTGCAGCATGTGCTTGGATGCGGCAGCTCAGCGGGTGGGGCAAGACCAAAGGTTCTCACAAAAAAAGAGGACATACTGTATCTGGCTAAGCTAAGCAGTATTAAAGATCCAGATCCGAAACTTTTCGCATCCCTGGAAAATGCGGGGATGACTCTGGCAAGACAAGCTGGCTTACAAGTACCTGATTTTGAAGTTCATAATATCGGTAAGCGCAATGTTTTTTTGATTGAGCGCTTTGATATAAGCCGGGAAGGTGGGCGTAACGCAATGATTAGCTTTAAGACTATGACAGGAGCAGAGGATTATTATGAGGTTAATTACTCGGATCTTGCAGAAGTTCTACGTCGGTTTTCATATCAGCCAGAGAGAGACGTAGAGTTGTTTTATCGTCAAATGGTTGTAAATGTTATGCTAAGAAATGCAGATGACCATCTTCAGAATTTTGCTATGCTTCACACCACAAATGGTTTGAGATTAAGCCCTGCTTACGACATCGTGCCAAATATTTACCAATCTGGCCAAATATTAAAGGTCAATGGTAAACATGACAATATTGAAAGGCCTGATTTGCTTGCCGAGGGAAAAGAATTTGGACTGTCAGCACAGAAATCTAAGCAGTTACTCAACGATGTGATCAATCGAATGAAAAACTGGACAGAAATTTTTGATAAGTGTGGAGTGTCTAAGAAACATACTGGTAAGTTGCGTTATGATATCGAACAACGCTTTTCAAAAATATCAACACAAGCCAAAAGCTCTATTGTTGTGGATCTGCTAAAAGCTGCAAAAAAAAAGGGTGTGGAACAAGATGGGTCTGATACCGATTTCGGATCGAGAATGAGGTAGGCAAATGAAACATGATAAACAGGTTGTTGTGGATATGGGACTCAGGCTGCGTAAAATGCGTGTTGAGGCTCAAATGACTCAACAAGAGTTAGCTGTAAGGGCAGGCATAGGATTGAATCGTTTGGGTGGCATGGAGAGGGGGAAAGGAACGACATCTCTGGAATCATGGATAAAGGTCAGCCTGATTCTTGAAGCGGAAAAAGGTTGGCAAGAAGTCTTTGGTGTCGAAGAAAATCCTTTTGACGAATATGATCGACGCATGGCTGAGAAAAACAACTTATTGAAAACCAGAGTAAGGAAGAAAAGAAATTAAATTACTTGTAAATGTGAAGCCAGAAGCCAGAAACCAGAAAACCCAACAAGCATTGTAACTTGTTGGGTTTACTGTGTTCTAAATGGTGCCCGAAGCGAGAATCGAACTCGCACAGTCTAGGACCGAGGGATTTTAAGTCCCTTGCGTCTACCAGTTCCGCCATTCGGGCGTGAGTTGTTTATACCACTGAGCTGATTTGTTTGTCAATTTCTTTTAAAGTCTATTGTCAGTTGAAAATAGTCTTTGTGCATCAAAAAACAATGGAAGCATCCCGGATAATTTTCGCCATTTCTCTTACTGCCTGATCAAGACCCACATAAACCGCACGGGTTATAATAGCATGTCCAATGGAGAGCTCTTCTATGGTGTCAAGTGCTGCAATTTTGGCAGTGGTTTGATAGTTCAAGCCATGTCCAGCATTTACTCGTAGTCCCATCTGGTAGGCTTCTTCTGCAGCGGATACGATATATTGATATTCTCTTTCCCGTTCTGTCTCATTGCTTGCATCGCAATAACGTCCCGTGTGAAGTTCCACATAGGTGGCTCCAATGGCATGGGCTGCTTTTACCTGTTTGGTATCAGGATCGATAAAAAGTGAAACAGGAATTCCTGCTTTTTCCATTCGATGTATCGTTTTTGCCAGTTTCTTTTTCTGACTGGAGACATTAAGTCCACCCTCAGTTGTCAACTCTTTCCGTTTTTCAGGAACGAGTGTCACCATATCCGGTTTGAGGTTCAGTGCGATTTCAATTATTTCTTTGTTGTCACCCATTTCAAGGTTCATCCGGGTTTTGATAGTTTCCCGAAGTAATCGAACATCACGATCATGTATGTGACGTCTGTCTTCCCTGAGATGAATAACAATCCCGGCAGCTCCTGCAAGCTCACAGATGGACGCCGCAGTAACAGGGTCGGGCTCTGCTGTACCGCGGGCATTACGTACGGTCGCAACATGATCAACGTTAATGGCTAAGTGTGTCATCTGAGTACTCCTGGAATTTTGTAATTGTTGGATGAGTTTGATTTCAAGATCCCACATTTCAAGAGCTTCTTTTTCGGATCGATCATGGTCGTGTCCTAAAAGATGAAGTAAGCCATGGGTGATCAGCCAAGTAATCCGATCATGGAGGCTGACATTAAGTTTTTTTGCTTCTTTTAATGCAGTTTCAACTGATATAATAATATCACCGAGTTCTTTTGCAAGCACTGAACTGAATTCAGGATATTCGTCATTTTCACTGGCAAAAGGAAAAGAAAGGACATTGGTAGGGCCCTGTTTATTTCTGTAGTGATTGTTGAGCCAGCTAATTTCTTCATCATTAACAAGAAGAATGGAAAGGTCATGGTCAGCGACGTTATTTTGGCACATAAGCCAAGATGCACGCCTTTGGAGAAGTTTTTTATTAATACGTAAAGAGTTGTTCTCAAAGTTGATGGTCAAATGTGCAGTCATGATGAATGGCGAAGTGTTTTTAAGTCCGAATTTTTTTCATAGGCGCCAATAATTTTTTGCACCAACGGGTGTCGAACCACATCATCTTTAGAAAAAGCACAGAATTGAAGACCATTAATATTTTTTAGAATCTTCTTTACGTGTAAGAGGCCGGATTGCTCGGAACGAGGGAGATCAACCTGAGTGACATCTCCTGTAATGACAGCCATGGAATCAAATCCGACCCGGGTGAGAAACATTTTCATCTGTTCTCTGGTGGTGTTTTGAGCTTCATCCAGGATGATAAAAGCATTACTCAAAGTACGACCACGCATAAAGGCAAGCGGGGCAATTTCAATGATTCCCTGTTCGATATAATCACTGCTTTTTTCAGATCCGAGCATATCGCTTAAGGCATCATAGAGTGGGCGAAGATAGGGGTTTACTTTTTGGGCAATATCTCCCGGCAGAAAGCCAAGTTTTTCTCCGGCTTCTACGGCTGGTCGCGTGAGGATTATAGATCTTACTTGACCAGTGGTGAGCGCTGAAACAGCCATGGCTACAGCAAGATAAGTTTTTCCGGTTCCAGCAGGACCAATACCGAATACTATGTCATTATTGCGGATAGCATCAATATATGTTTTCTGGTTTTTTGTCTTTGGGGAGATGATACGATTCTGGGCAGTAATATACACTTTATCCAGAAATATTTTTGCAAGTTTGGCATCAGGTGTTGCTTCCAAAACACGGAGACCAAAGGCGAAATCAGAACTATATATTTTAAAATCCTTCTCTATAAGATCATAAAACTGTACAAGAAGATCTGAGGTGAGCAAGACTTCATGTTCGAGTCCGGTGATAGTAACACCGTTTCCTCGAACATGAATTGTAACCCCGATATTTTGCTCAACCAGTTGGAGGTTTTTGTTTAGCTCCCCATACAGGATTCCCGCAAGATTATTATCGGGAAAAGAAAGTTCCCTGCTTAGTTGACTATTGGCCATTATTATTTGGCCTTTTGGGCAATTTCCTTATCAATGAGTTCTTGGATAGTTCCTTATCAATGAGTTCTTGGATAGCAGAAAGAGAACGATTTTTAACTTTGCTACCATTTACAAAAATTGTTGGAGTTCCGGTAACTCCGGCATCTTGAGCATCCTCAATATCTTTAGTTAATTTTTGTTTGATTGAAGGAGATGTCATATCTTTTGTAAATTTAGCAATATCCAAGCCAAGCTTTGTTGCAATCCCATTAATATCTTTAGGAGACAGTTTTGGGCTGATGGCAAATAGTTCATCATGAAATTCCCAGAACTTTCCCTGTTCTCCGGCAGCAAGGGCTGCAAGCGCAGCAGGAACTGCAAACTTATTAAAGTTCAGAGGCATGTTTTTAAATACAATCTTTACGGTGTCAGGGTTTTTCTCGTGCACTTGTTCGAGTAGCGGCGCTGCTTTGCCGCAATGAACACACTCAAAGTCCGTAAAAACGGCGATAGTAACCGGGGCATCGTCCGGACCAATATAGGGCGACCCGGTTATATCAACATTCACTATGAAATCGACGGAGAGGTCAGTAAAACTATTGTTATTCTGGTTTATTAAAAAGAGCTTTTCACCCCTGGGCGCAATGTCTATGGCAGACACTCCTTTTTCAACATCGATTTTGCCAAGAAGTTCGCCATCGGCTTTATATACTAAAACCTGATTTTGTTTGGTGAGTATAAAAACCTTTTTGCCATCAAGAGAATAAACAATATCTAGTGGTTTAGCGGGAAGCTGCCATGTTTTTCCAACCTGTAACTGAACCTTACTCTGTCCTGAGACATTGGCGGCAGCAAGTGCCGAAGAGGTTGAAAGAAAAAGCATAAGTATAGCACAGGCTACAAGGTTCTGTTTGTATTTCATCGATTCCTCTATTAATTTAATAGGATATGGTTTAGTTACCAGATTTTAAGATAATAAAAGTCTTTGAATGAGATAACGGGACGACACAGCATGAAGGGATGAGTGTCGATTCGTCTTCTACAATGGAGAGAGATAGTAGTCTCTGTTGATTTGTTTGGCAAGGTTCAGACTTTAATTGATTTGTTTTTACTCTTAAAGTGATAAAAAAGGCAGTTTTTTTTCTCTGAATTGCGCATCGGTCTTGACTGTAGCGATGATGTGAATTATTTACTAACAGATTACAAAAATTATTCCTTGATATTTGATGTATCATTTGTTGTCTGGAAATGCGAGGGTGGCGGAATTGGTAGACGCACTGGTCTTAGGAACCAGCGCCTTGTGCATGGGGGTTCGAGTCCCCCCTCTCGCACCATTCAGTAAAATGGTAATCGTTTAATTCTGGAAAATTATGAATTCTCAAATCAACATGACCTGAATATATTTAATTTTCAGGTAAAAAATTAATAAAGGACGGATAGAATGGATGTAGTTGTAGAAGATGTCAGTGTGCTTACAAAAAAAATCACCATCACTCTCCCTAAAGAAGGAGTGCAGAAAAAACTTGAAAAAGCTTATGGCAAACTGCAACGTGAAACTAAAATAAAAGGTTTTCGCCGTGGCAAGGTGCCTCGTACCGTAATTATCAGAAATTATCAGGGGCAGGTACAGGCTGAAATTGGTGAAAAGCTGGTACAGGAGAGCTATTTTGATGCGATAGAGCAGGAAAAAATAGAACCTGTTGTTCATCCTGATATTAAGTTGCCTGTATTTAATGAAGATGGAACATTTACCTATATTGCAAACATTGATATCAGACCAGAGTTTGAACTTGGTGAATACAAAGGTATAGAAGTTGAAAAAATTGAGAGTAAAATAAGTGATGCTGCGATTGAAGTCGAGATTGAAGAACTTCGTCGGGATATGGCTCCACTTCGATCTGTTACTGATCGTGGCGTAGAGACTGGCGATGTAATCCTTGTTGATTTTGAAGGATTTCACAACGGCAAAGCCATGAAAGAGGTGAAAAACGATAATTATCAAGTGGATGTTGGTGCCGGGAAACTCAGTCCTGAGTTTGAAGAGAAACTTATTGGAATGAAACAGGGCGAAGATGCCAGTCATGAAGTTGAATTTCCCGCAGAATATGCAAATCCTGTTCTTGCTGGAAAAAATATTGAGTTTCGCGTACAAGTTAAAGAAGTTAAAGAGCGTGTCTTGCCCGAACTAGACGATGACTTTGCAAAAGATGTTGATGAAAAGTTTACAAGCATTGCAGATCTGGAAGCAAGTGTTCGCCAAGGCTTACAGGTTGAAAAAGATAAGAGTGCTGAAGGTGATATCACTGATCGTGTCATGTTAAAGCTACTCGAAGGGCACGCATTTGAAGTTCCCGAACGTCTCATTCGTTTTGAAGTGGAAGAGATGATCAAAAACACTGAGAAACAACTTGAAAAACAGGGGATGAATCTTGAATCAGCAGGTATTAATCGCGACGACCTCGCTAAGCAGAGCCGGGAAACCGCAGAGAAACGGGTTCGCGGCGATTTTATCCTGAAAAAAATAGCTGACACCGAAGGTATCAAAGTAAAAGATGAAGATATGGATCGATCTTTCCAACGTATCGGTGATCAATATAATATGTCAATTGCCCAGGTTAAAGAATTCTTCCAGAGTCGTGATGAATTGCTCCCCTTTATGAATGAAATCCTGAATGAGAAAATTCTCAACTTTCTTCGGGAGAATATAAAGTTTGTTGATGCAGCTCCCGCTAAGCAAGAAGAGGCCGTAGAAGAGATTAAGGAAGAGAGTGCCAGCTAAGGAACGTACACTAAATAACTTGAACATCTCGGAGTCTGCGCTTACCTACTTGCCCTTTGTTCCGCCACCTGTACCTGAAAAAACG
>JAFLJO010000176.1 GCA_022712975.1 Desulfocapsa sp. | reverse complement strand
ATAACTTGGACTTTTCAATTCGTAACTGTACCACATCTTCATTCATTTTTATGTCTTCCCAATCCTCACATAGCCCTGCTATGCTGCGGTTGCGAAGGCATAAAAATGAATGAACCTGCAGCACATTTACGACCGAAAAGTTCCAAGTTATTTCTTACCGAGCCCTAATCACTTATCTCAAGTGGAGCTATCCGAATACGTGAACCTTCCTTCTTCTGTTCCTTTTCGGTGGGTTCTGCAATAGCAGAGATTATGTTCTGCTCAGGCTCTTCAAGAACAATATTCTTCTTTTCAACCTGCTGAAGGGCAATAGTCTCTTTTACAGAACGTGGGGCAGGGGCAGTTGTCACCCCGGCCTGATTATCGGAAAAATAAGAAACACTCCCCCACACGCCGAGTAGAAACACAAGTACCGGTAAAGCAACTTTAAACCACGTCTGCTGTCCTATCAGCTGGCTGTTTTTTTCTGTAACAACACCGTCTAGTACCTCTTGAGCAGCTTTTTTCACAATGCGCTCATTCACCAGATACTTTTCTTCCACATAGGTTCCAAGGAGTGAGCGGTCACATAAAATATTAATGAGGCGTGGAATCCCCTGACTGTACTTAAAAATCAGGGCAAGAGCTGCTTTTGAAAAAATTTCATCTCTTTCACCAGCCACTGCCAATCGATGATGGATATAGTTAAAGGTATTCTCTCTATCAAGAGGTAAAAGATGATATCTGGATGTAATACGCTGGTTTATCTGAGCAGCCCCGTCCTGATTCAGTATTTGTCTCAGTTCCGTCTGCCCAAGCAGCACAATTTTCAACAGCTTCTTTTTATCTGTTTCCAAATTGGTCAACAGACGCAGCTGTTCAAGAAGATCAAGGCTTAAATTTTGTGCCTCATCAATGAGAAGCGCAACATTTCTGCCTTTGGCATGGGCCTCCAAAAGATAGACATTTAATTGATCTATATAGGCTTTTAAACTCTTCTCATTTTCCTCTATAGGAATTTCCAACTCATCACAGACGGTTTTGAGAAGTTCAAGAACAGTAAGGCGAGGATTAACAATAAGAGCTACATCGGTGTTTTCCGGAAGCTGAGCCAGAAGACAGCGGCATACCGTGGTTTTCCCCGTACCCACATCTCCTGTAAGAAGAATAAAACAACCGTCTCCACTGATTCCATACAGAAGATGAGCCAAAGCTTCCCGATGCAACTCACTCATATAGAGATAGCGCGGATCAGGAGATATGGAAAAAGGTTTTTCTTTAAGACCAAAATATTTCGTATACATTGATACCCTGACAAAATGGATCTGACAGTTTATTCTCAGATTCTAAATTACGTGCCTTACTCCATAAAAAAAAGCAATGCTAAAACAGATAAGGAGCGAAAACTCCTGTATATCAGGAGAGAATGAAGTAATCAGAGATTTAGACCTAGCACGAAGGCACTTACTCGGTGATATTTAAAAGTTTCCGACCAATTGAGTTGAATTTACACAGCATGTTACTATTATCCATTGGAAATGAACAAGGTTTTTCTTTTTTCAACTCAAATAGTATGCACTATTGCTTCTTGAGAGAGTTATCCAAACCTACAACGACCAGATATGAATGAACCTGAAAGGGAAGAAAAGTTTCGTACCATCTCGCGTTTTATGTGTGACTGATTAAAGAGTTAGGACTGCCTGTAAACGTAGATTCCGTAGTACATGCGTGCTTTTAACCAACAAGTATCTAGCTTGACAACTATGTATGCCGCATTGTATCATATATTCCGATCTTGGATGCAGATTTATCATGTCCATGTATCGGAAAATTAAAATCAGTGTTCATCAACAATGGGCATCATATTCTGCAACTAATCGTCCATTTCAATGGAAAACTGTTAGAGAATAACCAACTATGCCAGTATTTGAGTACAAAGCTCTAAACCAAAAAGGGAAATCCTGCAAAGGATTTATCGATGCAAACAGCGAGAGCAGTGCTCGCAATAAACTGAGAACAGCCGGAAAATATCCGGTGAGCATTCGGGAAAGTCTTAGCAGGAAAGGGTCAGATAAAAAACGACTCTTTGGCGGATTTCTTTTTGACCGTGTTAAATCCGATGAAATACAGATCTTCACCAGACAACTGGCCACTCTCCTGGGTGCCGGGATTCCTCTTATTGGCGCCCTCGCCTCACTCATTGACCAAAGCACTACACCAGCGCTTAAGCGTGTGCTGGCTCAGATACGAGACTCTGTGAACGAAGGCAGCACTCTGACCGACTCTTTAGCAAAACATCCAAGGATTTTCTCAAATGTTTATATCAATATGGTTCGTTCAGGTGAAGCTTCCGGGTCACTTGATATTGTACTCGAACGACTCGCAGATTTTGGTGAAAAACAGAGGGCACTACAGGGAAAATTAAAAGCTGCCCTTGTTTATCCAATCTTTATGGGGGTTATCGGAACCGGAATTCTATTTTTCCTTATCGCCTATATCGTACCCAATATCACCCAAGTCTTCACAGACATGGAACGTGCTCTGCCTCTGCCCACACGACTGCTTATTATGGCAAGTGACAATCTACGTCAATACTGGTGGTTGCAAGGTGGCATTCTTTTAATTATAATCTTCCTTGTTCGTCTCTTTCTGGCCGGGGACACAGGAAGACGACTCTGGGATAGGCTTAAACTGACCCTTCCCGGGATCGGCCAGCTCAACAAACAAATTGTCCTTTCCCGTTTTGCCGCAACCCTTAGCAGTCTTCTCAATAGCGGTGTTCCTCTTATCACCTCTCTGCAGATTGTGAGTTCCATCGTCAATAACAGTCTGATTCAGGAAGTTCTCGAAGATGCAATGGAACAGATCAAGAAAGGAAAAAGCATGAGCAGTGCCCTTGAATCGTCCGTCTGGTTCCCACCCATATTTATTCAGATGATCAGCGTTGGTGAACAGAGTGGTCAACTTGAAGCCATGCTTGAAAAAATATCAACGACCTATGAAAGAGAAGTAGAAACAGCAATCCTGGGAATGACATCACTGATTGAACCTGTTATGATTGCTGCCATGGGTGCTGCTGTTGGATTTGTTGTACTCTCAATTTTACTCCCTATTTTTGAAATGAATCAAATGATATAATGGTTTATTCTATTGTTCACACAGGCTTTCAATTATGAAACATCACAACGTAAAATTGTCACACAATATGTTATTCAATTCCAAAGGATTCACTCTGATCGAACTTCTGGTCGTACTGGTAATCATCGGTATTCTGGCAGGATATGTGGGGCCTAGAATCATGGGTCATCCAGAAGAAGCCAAGCGCACCATGGCAAAAGCCCAGATGAGTGGAATGGAAACAGCCCTTGAGTCATACAGGCTGGACAACGGTTCCTACCCCAGCACAGAGCAGGGACTACAGGCTCTTGTTGAAGCACCCGGCACAGGAAAACTTCCTCGCAAGTGGCGTGAAGGCGGGTATATGAAAAAAGGGAAAGTACCAAAAGATCCATGGGACAATGACTATATTTACCTTAGCCCCGGTACCCATTCCGACTTTGATATTATCTCCTATGGAGCAGACGGCGAGTCCGGTGGAGAGGGTAAAGACGCAGATGTAAACAACTGGGAGATCGAATAATCATTGCAAGACAAGTCCTTCACTTACCAGGCAGCTGAACAGGGCTTTACTCTCCTGGAACTGCTCATCGTCAGTTTACTGATTGCCATCAGTCTGGCCATGAGTATGCCTAGTCTCCGAACTTCCATAGTGGGCGATCAGCTTGCTACCGGCTCAAGAAAAGTTATTTCTCTTATCAACAGCAGCCGCAGTAAGGCGATCAGGGATCACCAGGCACAACTGATCTTTTTTGATTCGTCAGAGCAAAAACTCTGGTACAGGCAAGCTGACGGGACAGATGAAGATACTGATGAAACAGCTGTGAAGCATCGTTCTGTCACCCTTCCAACAGGAATCAGGATTGATGCAATCAAACAGGCAAATGGAGGCATTGAGCAGGATCCCATGAAGGATGGTCTCTGGGTCTCCAAACAGGGCTATATGGACAAGACTATTATCCGTCTTACAGATAATAAAAATAAAAGTATCAGCCTGCTTATTTCTCCTTTTCTCCTCAACATTAAAGCCACCGATGGATCGGTCAATTTTGACTGAACGTACTTGTTAATCATGACTTCTCACGCAAGAACTCCACCTGTTCAACAAAAAGGATTTACCCTCCTTGAAGTCATGATTGCTGTCGCCATTCTGGGCATTGCTCTGACCAGCCTCTTTGGTTCTCAGTCGGCAAGTGTTGCGCTGGCCACCGAGACCCGGTTTAACACCCATGCGCCTCTTCTGGCTCGAATGCAGCTCGCTGAAATTCTTTCCGGCGATGACATTTTCTCCGCTGAAGGAGATTTCGGGGAAGATTTCCCCGAATTTTCCTGGAAAGTGCAAACAGAAGAGACTTTTTTTGGTAGCTCAGAACTTTTGCAGCAGCTTGAGGGGCAAATTGTGCATCTCAGCATGATCGTCACCTGGGGAGACGACAGATACAGTTATCAGCTTGATACCTATAGGAAAATAAAAGAATGAGCCTAGAAAAACAACAAGGCTTCACTCTTCTGGAGATCCTGATGGCAATTTTCATCTTTGCCATCGTTATCACCCTCGCTTATTCATCTTTTAATGCCAGCTTTCGCATCATTAACAACACCAGCTCACAAGCAGCAACGTACTCCATGGCAAAGGTTGCCATGGAAAGGATACAGGAAGACCTCGAATCTTTTTATCCCGCTGAAGAAATGATCTTTAAGGGGCATACCGAGACAATTGGCGACCATCGGGCAGACAGCCTTGAGTTCACTTCGAGTGCCAATGTCCGCCTGCATCCAAAACAAAAACTCACGGGTTACGTGATTATCAGTTACCAGGTAAAGGAAGATCCTGAGACAAAAACCCTTCATCTCTTTCGCTCAGAAAAACCGGCATTTACGGAATCAGATGAAAACGACGACAAAAGTAAACAGCTTCTTCTCTGCACCAATTTATTGGAAGTTGCCTTTGATTACAGAAATAGTGATGGAATGGATGTAACAGAATGGGAAGGGAAGAAAGATAGAGATGGAATCCTGCAAGTGCCTGAACTTATATCCATAAGTCTTCGTTTTGTAGATAGTGGTGCCAACAGGAAAGAGGAGGAAACGGAAGAAAGGGGAATACTTTTCAAAACATCCCTTATTATTCTAGCAGGTGAAATATAAATTTTTGCTAATTTTATGTTAATTTTACGCTAATCCAGTATATTATTTTCAAAACTACAGAAATGTGTCTTCTGAAAATCAGAATTTTCAATTTCCAGACGCCACACACATATTTTAAGTCAAAATGAATGTCTGTTCACAAGTACTGAAAAACCGCAAAGGAATGGCTCTGCTCCTTGTTATCAGCCTGGTGAGTGTATTGTCAATCGTTACTTTGCAGTTCAACCGGGAAATGCGTGAGGGCTATGTTATTTCAGGAAGTCTTGGTAATAGTACTAAGCTTTCCGAAATGACAAGATCCGGGATTATCATTGGAGAACAGATACTCCTTGCTGATCTTGATGAAAATGAATTTGATTCACTCCATGATTCATGGGCATTACTTGGCGAAGAAGATCTCTCTGTTCTGTTTAATTTGGGCGATCTAACAGTTGAGGTGCAAGACGAAGGTGGAAAGTATCAGGTCAATGCGGTAGCTGTTCAGGAAATAGAAAATCCGCTTCAGGGTACAGATCTCGCAGCAGAGAAGGCAAAGCAGGAACAGCATGCAAAAGATGTCCGTAATGTTCTTTGGAGATTGTTGCGAGCCGATCCCTTCCTTGTTGAAGACGGTGATGCCAGAGAAATCATCGATGCTCTGATAGACTGGACAGACAGCGGAGATGATGATGGAGAAGAGGAATACGGAGCTGAGGAAAACTATTACCGTTCTCTGGACCCGCCCTATTCCTGTAAAAACGGGCCAATAGAATCCATAGAAGAATTGCTCATGGTTAAAGGATTTACCCCTGAACTCCTCTATGGCACAGAAGAGACACCTGGCCTTGCTCCTCTCCTGACGCCCTGGGGAAGCGATGGTAAGATTAATATCAACAGTGCCGATGTTCTTCTCCTTCAAGCCTTGGAGTGGGGTCTTGACAAGGAAACAGCAGAAGGAATGATCGATTACCGGGAAGACGAAAACAATAAAGAAGAACTGAAGACTGTTACATGGTATAAAAAAGTTCCTTCATTTCCGAGTGCTGTTGAACTAGAAGAGAACAGGACAACAACCGTCAGCAATTTCTTCACTATTAAAGCCTCTGCCACCATCGAAAAACAGAAAAAAATAGTTACTGCAACGGTGGAACGTGCAGAAAAAACGATAAAAATCCGGCGCTGGGACAGCAATTAACAGGAATGATACAACGACTCCTCTCCATAGATCTGCAGAGTGATCTGCTGACAGCAGTACTCCTTAGTGGTGGGAAATCACAGGAAGTACTAGGCTCCACGATCATCGTCACCGATGGG
Organism: Desulfocapsa sp.; assembly: GCA_022712975.1. GTDB lineage: Bacteria > Desulfobacterota > Desulfobulbia > Desulfobulbales > Desulfocapsaceae > Desulfocapsa. Next base: position 149 of record JAFLJO010000176.1, on the reverse strand, counting down.
AAAGAACCGGAAGAGATCGTTGAAGAGTTAGCAGCAGCATTGGATTGCACTGAATGTAAATGCTATCTGGCACTTGGCGCCTCATTCTTTTTCTTTCGCAACCTTCACCTGCCCTTCTCTGATCGTAAATCCATTGACAAAATCCTCCC
>JAFLJO010000166.1 GCA_022712975.1 Desulfocapsa sp. | reverse complement strand
CCAATATTGCTCTGCTTGATGAGAATAATAAAATTAAAAAAATGCTCACAAAATAATTCTGAAAGGAGTTTCAATATGCCCGGTTTTGAAGTTTTTGGTGATGAAGAAAAAAAAGAGATTAATGAAGTCCTTGAAACAGGTATTTTGTTTAGGTACGAATTTGGCGACCAACGAAATAATATTTATAAAGTCTTGGAATTTGAAAAGAATTTTGCCAGATACTGTGGTGCAAAATGTGCCCAGGCTGTAACTTCAGGTACTGCAGCATTGAAAGTTGCGCTTGTTGCCTTAGGTATAGGTCCCGGTGATGAAGTAATTACTCAAGGGTTTACATTTGTTGCAACTTGGGAAGCCATACTTGACATCGGAGCTATTCCTGTTTTCACAGAAATTGATGAAACCTTAAATATGGATCCTGCTGATTTAAAGACCAAGATCACCGACAAAACGCGTTGTATTATTCCTGTCCACATGCTTGGTGCCATGGCTCGCATTGAAGAAATTGTCGCCATCGCCGCAGAGCACAATATCCCGGTAATTGAAGATACCGCTCAGGCAGCTGGAGGACGAATCAAAGGACAGCACCTTGGAACATTTGGCAATTGCGGAACTTTCTCCTTTGATTCAGTAAAAACCATGACCACCGGTGAAGGTGGCATGATTATCACCAATGACGAAAAAATGTGGCGCGATATGTCAGAGTATCATGATCATGGACATGATCACGCAGTTAACCCCGGTGGACGAGGCGGAGAAGGGCGCAGCTTTATAGGTTTCAACTATCGGATGATGGAACTTCAAGGTGCCATTGGTATTGCACAGCTTGCCAAGCTCGATTCTATGATAACAGCTCAAAGAGCACACAAGAAACAGCTACGCGGGGCAGCATCTGCCATACCGGGTGTCCAATTCAGAACCCTGGTGGACGAAGAAGGAGACACTGCAACCTTTTTTGCGTTTATAATGGAAAGCAGTGAACATTGCAAACAGGTCAATACTGTTTTAACTGAGGAGGGTGTTGGTGCAATTAATTTTAGTGAAAACAGCTGGCATTTTTATCCCAGTTGGGAACATCTTCTTAACGGTTCAACGTTAACCTCATCCGGATATCCGTTTGCTGAGCCAGGTGGAAAGCGCAGAGTTGTTTATGATCCGGATGTACTACCGCAATCTGCTGATATTATGTCCAGAACGCTTGTCTACCCTGTTTCTATAAAGATGAGCGAGGAACAGTTGGGGAAAATCTGTAAGGCTTTGCAGAAAGCTGCTCAGATTTAATCTTTCCAGTGAAGAATAAAAAAAGGGCGATGGAGTAAACTCCATCACCCTTTTTTGTGAATTGTATATAGATTTAAGCTATTGCCTACTGTCTATTTCTTATAGAATTTATGGCTACCATACTGGGCTACAAATGTGTACTCAGATGCCCAGTATGGATCGATATTGTCCAAATGATAGTGAGTTGCGCCTGCTGTGAAATCTGCAGAATTCAAAGCGATATAAACGGATTTCATGCATGAAAAGAAAGCTCGCGGGTCTTCAGGAATATACGATTTTTTTTGTTGAATCCAGCTGAATTGATATGGCTGCTTAACAACATTTTTGATACTGAGTTCTCTTTTGACTGCGCGATTCAAAGTAACGTGGACAATTGCCAGTTGACCAATCTCAGGTTCTGATCGTCCTTCATGGTAAACATTTAGTGTCAACCAGAGTAGTCCTTCAAGAAATGTCATATCGTTCCTCCTTCTTCCAGTTCTTTCTGCCTTTTTTAGGTAACAAAGGCGGGTAAGAAATGTATATAAGCAAGACACATTTTTAAAATGCTTTGTTTGAAGTAAGTCATTTTTGACATAATAGTTATTACTAGTCAAGCAAAAAACATAAGGACCGCTTTGTCGGATATTAGCATGAGCAATGTAAGCATCCATTATAACAGGAAGAATTTCTTTGTTGTTTCCTGTCCCATGAAATCAATTAGTTATATTGACTATGGTTGAACATTTCACACATTCCGAAAGTATTCAAGGCATTGTCGAGCGAGTAACTTTCCATAACGAAACCAATGGCTGGAGTGTACTCCGGGTAAAATGCTATAATGATTTGGAGCCCTCTACGGTAATTGTGCATCAGACCAAAGTTTTTGCAGGGGCCACCATGAAATTTGTTGGCAATTGGAATAATCACCCTAAATTTGGAAGACAATTTACTGCATCAAGGGCTGAAGAAAAAAAACCTGCTACCAGCGCAGCTCTTGAAAAGTACCTTGGTTCAGGGCTTATTAAGGGTGTGGGCCCCAAAACTGCGAAACGTATTGTTGCCTATTTTGGTAAGAATACTCTCACAGTTTTTGAAAAATCCATTGATGATCTTCTGAATGTTCCCGGTATTGCCCATAAAAAACTTGAAGGAATCAGAAATGCCTGGGAAGAACATAAATCCATACGGGATGTTATGATTTTTCTGCAGGAACATGGAATATCAACACTTTTTGCTGTTCGTATTTTCAAGGAATATGGTCAGAATTGTATACCGTTTATCACTGAAAATCCGTATCGGCTGGCCAATGATTTTTATGGAATTGGGTTCTTCTCTGCGGACAAGGTTGCTCTTTCACTTGGTATTGAAAAAAATGCCTCTGTACGGATAACAGCAGCCATCAGACATACCCTTGCAGCATCAAGGGAGCAGGGGCACTGCTATCTTCGCATTGATCAGATATTAACTGGAATAAATGAACTCCTTGGACTTGAATTATCTGATCTTCTTGACAATTATCTGCACGTTATGGAAAGAGAAAATCTCCTCAGAAAACGTCTTATTTCAGGTCAGGATCAGGAAAATATCATTTGTTATTACTCAAAAAGCCTCTATTATGCTGAACAATCGACGGCTGAGATTGTGTTCTCTCTTTGCAGGAAGGTATCTGTTGATCCGAAAAGGATTTCACAATGGGTAGGTGGCTACACCTGCAAACAATCATTTAAACTCAGTTCTGAACAGGAGAGCGCTGTAAAAGGTATTGCGGGATATGGTTGCTCTATTCTCACAGGAGGCCCAGGGTGCGGAAAAACAACAGCCACTAAAACGCTCGTTAAGCTTTTTATTGCCATGGGTAAAGAAGTACTCCTTGCTGCGCCAACCGGTCGCGCTGCTCAACGAATGGAGGAGGTGATTGACCTTGAAGCCAAAACGATTCATCGTCTCCTTGAATTTCAAAACGGCAGTTTTAAACGGAACAAACAAAATCCCCTGGAATGTGATGTTCTTATTGTGGATGAGTGTTCCATGCTTGATATTAGTTTAAGCGCAGCCCTGCTTTCTGCTATCCCGAAAAATGCTCAACTTGTTCTGATCGGTGATGCTGACCAACTTCCATCAGTGGGGGCCGGAAATGTTCTTAGGGATTTATTGATATCTGAGGTGGTTCCAACGTATGCCCTGAAAACTGTATTTCGTCAGGCTGAAGAATCACGTATTGTAAAGTATGCCCATGGTATTAATAATGGAAAGATTCCCCATATTCCATCGCCATTCAAGCTTCCACAGTTGTGGCAGGATAAATGTGACTGTTTGTTTATTGACTCAAGTGAGGCGACCCAGGAACAGTTACGAACCATACGTCGGGTAAAAGAACATATTCAGCTTGAATCAATAGAAAAGGGAATGGATGAGAGCCAACTCTATGGTACTGCAAAAGAGGGTATCAAAGAATTTCAGGATGATTCCACTAAGTGGATTGACGATGCCAAATATGATCATATCAATTTTGGACTTTTACAAGTAGCTGAAAACAATGCAGATGAATTAAGGGCAGTACTCAAAAAAACACACCCGTGGTCTTCATTATATTATGGTCTCACTGCAGGACAGGTTATCCTGCGACTTTATTCTGAATGGATTCCAAAATATTTTGGTGATGATGCTGAAATCCAGATTCTTTCTCCCATGACCAGAGGAAGTCTTGGTACAGCTAAGTTGAATCAATCTCTACAAAATAGTGTGAACCCCAGGAACAATACCAAGGGAGAGATAAGTCTTGGTGAAAGAATCTACCGTGTTGGAGATCGGGTGATTCATAGAAAAAACAATTATGATTTAGGTGTATACAACGGAGATATTGGGAGAATTGTTCAAATAAATTCCCTGGAACTCACATGTACGGTTCAATTCTTATCCGATAACAGGGAAGTTGAATATCAGAGAGATCAATTAAGTGAGCTTGATCTTGCCTATGCTATAACGATTCACAAATCACAGGGCAGTGAGTTTGATTGTGTAATTATTCCTCTTGTCTCCCAACACTTTAAAATGTTATTTCGTAATCTTATTTACACTGGGCTGACCCGGGCAAAGAAGCTTGCTGTTTTTGTTGGAACCAGACAGGCATTAGCCATGGCCATTCATAATAAAGATACTGCTAAGCGACAAACAGCTTTAGCAATGCTCCTTCAGGAACTTCAACGCAATTCAATTTAATAGGTATGAGGCTATAATGGATTACAGAACAGGATCAATGGGGAGAGTACTCACCATACGTTTTGACCATGAGGAAGATTTTCTTGATGGACTAAAAGAGATCGTCCTGAAAGAGAAAATAGAGAATGGATGGTTTCAGATACTCGGAGCTGTTCGACAAGCAGATGTAGTAATAGGACCTGAAAAACCCGCTATGCCCCCCAAACCTGTCTGGACAAAAGTAAACGAAGCCAGAGAAGCAATAGGGACGGGTTCAATCTACATGGATGGAGCAGAGCCTGTCATTCATCTTCACGCTGCCCTTGGGCATCATGGAGAAACACTCACAGCCTGTGTTCGAAAAAATACTAAGGGCTCGGTAAGAAATAACTTGGAACTTTTCGGTCGTAAATGTGCTGCAGGTTCATTCATTTGTATGTCTTCGTAACCGCAGCATAGCAGGGCTATGTGAGGATTGCGAAGACATACAAATGAATGAAGATGTGGTACAGTTACGAATTGAAAAATCCAAGTTATTTCTTGCCGAGCCCTAAGGTCTATTTAATTCTTGAGGTATTGTTGTTTGAACTCATGGGTATCGATGCAGGTAGGCCGTGGTGGGAAGAGGGTGGTTTTAATAGGTTGACTTTTT
>JAFLJO010000172.1 GCA_022712975.1 Desulfocapsa sp. | reverse complement strand
TGGTGTGGCCATGCAGGGCGGGGTGCTTGAGTTTGGAGACGCGGGTGAAATGATCCGTATCCTGAAAGAAGAAATTGCACAGGGCACTGCCCTTGGGCGCGTTATCGGAAACGGTGCAGGCAGCGTTGGCAGGACTTACGGTGTAACACAGGTGCCCGTTGTGAAAAACCAGGCAATCCCTGCCTACGATCCCCGTGCTATTAAAGGAATCGGCATCACCTATGCAACGTCCACCCAAGGCGCAGATCATACCATGGGCTATACCATCGCAACCGAGATTCTTGGAGCTGGCGGAACCTCCGATCCCCTTTCCAAAGAAGGGAAGATTGAACTTTCCCGGAGCCTACAGATAGCAACTGCAGCCATTGACTCCACCGGTATGTGCCTCTTCATCGCTTTTGCTGCACTGGATGACAGCACCTGTCTGCCAGCACTGATTGATATGATTAATGCCCGTTTCGGAATCAGCCTCACTGCTGATGATGTGACAAATCTTGGCATGAGTATTCTTAAAACTGAACATGCTTTTAATGTGGCTGCCGGTTTTACCAATCTCGATGACAGACTGCCTGAATTCTTCGAGACAAATCCTGTTCCACCTCATAACGCAGTGTGGGATTTCACAGGTGAAGAAATCGATACGTTCTGGAACTTCTAGATGCAGGTTCAGGTCAAGCTCTTTGCCTTCTTTCGTGAAGGACGTTTTATCAGGAAAGACAAAGAGCTTCCCACTGGTACCACAGCAGGACAGGTGGTGGACGATCTGGATATCGACAGGGAAGAAGTGGGTGTACTTATGATTAACTCACGCCACTGTACATTTGAAACCGTCCTTCAGGAAGGCGATATATATGCTATTTTCCCGGTAATTGGCGGTGGATAAACAGAATAAGAAAAGAATCCTTCAGCGAATCAACCTGTGTTCTCCGGATAATTATCTCGTCCTTGATGATGGGCAGAGGATTGCTGCTGATTGTAACTGCTCCCTGCTGGATATTGAGCAAATTGCGCTTGAGCATTCCATTGTACCGGCAAGGTTTAAACGAAACAGCCTGAGTTTCCATGAACAGCTCAGGCTGTTTCGGTCACGGGTTGCCATTATCGGTTGTGGCGGGCTTGGCGGAAGAACAGCAGAGCTTCTTGCACGGCTTGGCGTCGGCCATCTTATCCTCACAGATCCCGATAACTTCTCGGAATCCAACCTGAATCGACAAATATTCTGTACTCTTCAAACCCTTGGTGTCAACAAGGTTGAAGTGCTGGCCCATGAAATTGAAAAAATTAACCCTGCACTCACATGTACCCAAAACATCAATCTCTTTAATAAAAACTCCATTACCGGGAGTGACATTGTGATTGACGGCCTTGATTCAAAGGAGGCAAGAATCGAACTCTCACAACTTTGCCAAAAACGGAATATTCCCATGATTCATGGAGCAGTAAAAGAATGGTACGGACAAGCAGGTATTGACCAGGCACCGAACAAACTTATCAGCACACTTTATCCGAAAACAACCGGGTCTAAAGCTCCACCAAAAGTATTAGCCATGAATGTTGCTCTCATTGCTTCCCTGCAAACAGCAGAAGCAATAAAAATTCTTTTGGGTCACAACTCAACCTTACAAAACAACTGGCTGCAAACAGATCTTCTTCACTGTGAATACAACACTATCCCACTTCCATGACATACAACATCCTGAATAATTGGCTTAACCAACTCGGCCTCAAAGAAAAGTTTGCAGAATCCGTTTCACTCACCCTTATAACATTGGGGATTCTTGTTCTGGCAATGCTTGCAACCTGGATTGTGCGTCGCACAATGATCCCCGTTATTATTAGTATCATCCAGAAAAATGGTCTTCACTGGTATGTTCCACTCATTGATCACAAATTTTTTCATAAACTCAGCTGGTTTATTCCCTTATCCGTTATCCATATATGTAAAGATATTCTCCTGCTATCGGATGCCACATTTTCTCTACTGCTGTCCCGTGTATTACTGGCAGCTGTTGTCATCGTTGCCACCTTAACTATCAGTGCCCTGCTAAGCAGCATCAACGATATTTATCGCAAACTCTTCAAAAAACGCAGCGCAGCCATCCGCGGGTATACAGATGCCGTACGAATCGTTTCCTATATCTTATGTGCAATTTTTTTGGTGGCCATTATCACAGGTCACTCTCCCTGGGGCCTGCTTAGCCTGCTCGGTGGATTAACAGCTATTATTCTCCTTATTTTCAAGGATACACTCCTTGGATTTGTGGCTCATATTCAACTCTCCTCCACTGATATGATACGACTCGGTGACTGGATTGAAATGCCTCAGTATGGAGCAGATGGTGATGTTATCGATATTTCAATCCACTGCGTACAGGTACAAAACTGGGATAAGACTATCACATCCATTCCTACCTACGCACTTATCTCAAATTCATTCAAAAACTGGCGGGGTATGAGTGAATCGGGTGGCAGACGAATCAAACGGGCCATCAATATTGATCTTGCCACAATCCGCTTTATGTCCGATGAGGAGATCCAAAACATATCTAACATAAGTATACTGGAGAAATATCTGCGCCCTAAACAAAAAGAAATAGTAGCGTATAACAAACGACATGAAATAGAAGACAGCTCTCCCATCAACGGTCGCAGACAGACTAACATTGGAATCTTCCGCGCCTACACCCAGGAATATTTGCGCAGAAATCCGCAACTCCACTCCAATATGACATTTCTGGTTCGCCAGCTCACTCCCACTGAAACAGGTCTGCCGCTTGAAATTTATGTTTTCAGTAAAGATCAGAACTGGGCTAATTATGAGGCTATACAGGCTGACATTTTTGATCATCTGCTGGCTGCTTTGCCCTACTTTGAGCTTCGGGTTTTCCAGAACCCGAGTAGTTTTGATTTCCGTAGTGCTTTTAGCCGGGATACTCAGAAACCAGAATTACCAACCACCGAACTTAGGGCTCGGTAAGAAATAACTTGGAACTTTTCGGTCGTAAATGTGCTGCAGGTTCATTCATTTTTATGTCTTCGTAACCGCAGCATAGCAGGGCTATGTGAGGATTGCGAAGACATAAAAATGAATGGAAGGTAAGCGAGGTACGAGACTCCGTGTGGTACAGTTACGAATTGAAAAATCCAAGTTATTTCTTGCCGAGCCCTTAGGAACATACCCTAAACAAGACCTTGAATCTCTTGATACGTATTCCTGGTGTGGGCATGCTGTCTTGCTGGGAAAGAGAAAACTACCCGGTCAGGTTATAGATGAGATGTTAATTCAATATGGTCAAAACCTTTTGTCTGCGAGAAGAAACAACAGGAAGTTTGTTGCAGATGGCATTCCTAATTCAGTACCGTCCAGAATTCGTCGGAGGAGAGTCGCGTAGAAGTCAGAAAGCCTCTGGAATGCCTGAGAAATAGAAAGTTATTATGAACGATTATTAGGAGTGGGGCATTTGTAGCAGCACTCCAATAAGATTTCTAAATGTAAACGCAACATTACCGAAAAGAATCGAGCTGTGCGGGTAGAATTCTGACTTAGGCCTATCACTTAATAAAGTACGTACTTTTAGCACGATAAAGACAATATCCTTAACGAGAATAGAACGAACAGCAACCCGTGATTTCAAGTACTTATATGTATTGGAATCCTACCCGCACAGCTCGAAACTTTTCGTGTGCCGCTGGCTTCATCACGGGTGTACAGATTAATCTTCCGATCAACGCCGCCAACCTCATTCCAGTTGCTGATCTTGCCGGAATAGATATCCTGCAGTTGGGTACTGGTGAGTGACTGGGCTTTATTCTCTGGGTGAACTACTGCACCGACATCATCAACAGCCCACTTCAGCAGTTTTAAATTATATTTGTGGATTTCTTTATCACTCGGTTTGCGGCCTGCGTTGCCGATATCGACCAACCCCTCTCCTGCCTGTTTGATGCCAAGACCAGAACCACCACCGGCAATGGAGATTTGAATTTTGGGGTTAAAGTTGATAATCTGTTTAGCCGCCTCCTTCATCACCGGGATATGGGCTGTCCCTCCGGCGATTCGAAGAGCTCCTTTCTTCCCGGCAAAGGAAGAATCAAATTGGAGGCGCAATGGTAACCAGGATTCGCAGGTTTGTTTCTGCCCTTACTCCGTGTGGCTCCCGAATCTGTGAGACTAGAATATCCCCTTCTTTTGCAGGTATCTCCGTATCTCCCTCGCCAAGAAAGAATCCACTTCCTTCCAGTACCTGAATTGACAAATCGCCATCAAGATCATGTGAGTGTACGGGAAATGTGACGCCCGCCTCGAGATTAAAATTGATGATTTTGAAGTATTCGGAGTCCTGTACAAGAAAAAAACGTTTCATCGCACCACTGGTGTATTCGTTTGTGTCGTCAAGTTTTAAAACTTTCATCGCTGTTCTCCGTTGAGTGTGTGTGTGTGGAAGCATTCCTGTATTATTTTATGACAATGTTCCCGTTTTCTGCCCTTTTGTTCGTTTTCTCATTAAAAGTTGTCACGCCGTCCTCCTTCATGGTACGATAATTCAACGATATCATCAGGAAATACAAAGTCAACGCAATTTTATGCGATAAGAATGGTCCAATGAATACAGATACACAGCAGGAAGCCACCGCTCTTTTCGGTTCATCAGCCCTCGATTTATTTGAGAAGGGTGCGGTGGGTAGTCTCCTTGCAAACCGTAATCAGCATCTTGGTTCCCTGCTGAGAGCCGAACGGGCACTCCCGTATCTGAACATCCTCTATCGCATGCTTCTTTTTAAGCGGGACTATGAGCTTGAGCCGTTATACGACGATATCTACAGGGGTGTTGAAGCAGCACAATCTGTCACCGCTGATGACTACGACCAGGATCGCTTCCGGGGAGATATGGCGCAACTGGCGGAGTGGAATTTACTCAGTTTTCGTATTGAAAAACAGCGTTTACGCGGATACCGTGATAACCGCAAAAGAAAATTCCGCTATCGACTGGATGCAGAAACTGTGCACTTTCTCGAATGGCTTGAACAACGCCTACTGGATGACATCCAAAGCAGTACCAATGATACCAGAGACCTGCTCGGAGAAATGCGTGGCAGCCTGGGAGAACTTCTGCGGCTCCTGCATCACTTCCAACCCCAGGACAACGATACAGAAGAACAAAAAGAGCTCGCCCGCCGTGTTCTTTTTCAGCTTTTCAAGGCCGGAGATCTATCTCAGGAGATCACTGCCGGCCTTGCTGATTTTAACGGCAGACTCCTCTTTTTTCTCGTAAAACGCTACGAAATCAATGAGGTTCGACAACTGGTAAAGGAGGTGGAAAGCTATGTGGAAACCTTTCTGAAACAGGCATCGAATCTGCGCCTTGAGATCCTGCCGCTGCTTACACGTTTGCAGAATAAAAAACTCTCAGAAAAACTTCTTCTATGTCATGAAGTGATGGAGAAAGAACGGTTGCGTACGCCGCATTTACTCCAAACAAGGCGCGATGCGCACGTTGAGGCAATTCCCGGACGTTTACTGAGTTTTTTCACGGAACAGGGCGGACTCGACCGCTTGTTGCATCGGATAAACACATCGTCTCTACAGGTTTGGCAGAAACTGCGCAGCCACTTGCGGGAACTGGAACGAAAGAATAACAAGCTGCAGGATATCGCATCCCGTATCCGGGAGATTGCCACCTGTGATGAAACAGCGAGCTTTCACGGTTTTTTTAATACGCTTCTGGCTCAACCACTCTGCCGCTTTGACCTCCACTTCTGGGATAGAGATGAAAAGGCGGAACCGCCAAAACCTAAAAAAGCGATTACACAAAAATCCGGGTTTCCCAAACAGTTTCTCAACCCAAAACAGCAAAGCGACGTACCCGTTCAGTCAATGGACGAAGCAAGGCTGGCTCTTTTAAAGAATTGGTTGCAAGAAAAACTATGCAATACTAACAAAGCAGTAACGCCCCTATCCAGCGGCTGTTTTGATTGTTTTAATGATTGTCAAAACATCATGGATCTTGCCAAATCAGGAATTTTAAATAATGGAAAGCGCTTAAATCGCATCCATTATTCCCTGTCTCCACAAGAGAAGAAAAAACAAATCCTCTTACAAATTGATGAATGCAGCCTAAAATGTTGCGAAATGGAAATCACAGCTACAAAGTGAAAAGAACCATGGAAATCGACCTTGCAAAACTCCTGAAACGCAGCAATGACAAAGTACAGGCGGTGTTAAACATACTTCTGGAAAGCCCTTACTTTTATGCTGTTGACGATCACGATCTATTCCTCTTTCTTCGCCGTCATCGCAGTGAGTTTACCGACTTTTTCAAACTATTCTATGGATGGAGTCTGATCATCGACACCAAGTGCGCCCGTGTGTACAAAGCAGATTGGTTCAACCGCGCCATCACACCGGCAAATCGTTCGATTTTTCAATTTACCAGAAGAGATGAATGTCTGGCCTTTATGATGCTCCTTGAATTTTTTGAGCAGCAGCTTGAGGAACACGGTATGACTATAGAAGATAAGGAAAATCTCCGTTTTCACTTTGGGGATCTGCTTGATTACAGTCATAATCGTTTTCAAAAACTCTTTCCTAAACAGGAGCAGCGCTACAGCCAGGAATACCTTCGCTCAAAAATTTGGAAACCGGTAATGCCCGAGCTTGAAAAACACAGGTTTCTTTGCAAAATCAAACCTCCTGAAGATCTGTCGGCATCAGAACAGAATTTTATCTACGAAGCCATGCCCGCACTCTATCATTATAATAGCGCAGCTCTTGCCCGGATGATTCCAGAACTTGTCCGTGCAGAAGAAAAAGAGGAGCAATAGATGCAGCAAACAGCCTATTTCATCCGCTCCATCCGCATGATCAATTTTCATAACTTCACGGATGAAACCATACACATTGAAGGCGGCGGGCACCTCTTTCTGCTCGGTGATAATGGCTGCGGAAAAACCACCATCCTCGATGCCGTGCATTATGTGCTGACAGCCGGGCAATCCATGGAATGGAATTCCGCAGCCAGGATAAGTGGTGCCAAACGTGACGGACGACGGGTGCAGGGAATAATTCTTCGCTATAACCTTGATACCGGAGTGATAAATACAAAAGGGGCAATCTCTTATGTAGCCCTTGAAATAACAGGAAGAAATGGAAAACCTCTCACCATTGGGATGGGCATGTCGGCCACCGCCATGGATGAGAAAATTCGTTTCTGGGGCATTATTCGTGAATGTCCACTAAGCGATGTCCCGTTTCTGACCCGGGAAAATGGCCGCCTTCGCCCTGCCTCCCGCCTGGAATTTAAAGAAACACTTGGAAGTGGCAGTGGTTTTATCAGCAGCAGGAAAAACTACAGACAGGATATTGCCAACAGACTCTTTGGCGGTGAGGACAGTTATCAGGATATTTGCCGTTTTCTGGCCATGGGAAAAGCATATCGTGAGATTTCAGCGGGAGCCGCTGATTATCATGCTCTTTTTAAACGCTTATTGCCAGAACCAAGAACAGCCATATTTGTGCAGATAATTGAAGCACTGCGAACCCTTGACGAATCACAATCCATTCTCGATGATCTGGACCGTAAACTCTTCTGGCTGCATCAACTTCAAGCTATTGTAGGTACCATATCTGAACAACGCCAGGCAATGCAACGCTACGACTGGCTCCTTTGTCGTTTTCGTATCAATAAAATTACCGGGGAACAGGAATCAATTCAACATAGGATACAGACGGGCAAAGAACAGCTTCTTCAGAACAAATCAGAACGTGTCTCTCTTGAACGGCTTGACCGGGATTTTGAAGAACGTCTGGATACGCTGAAAGCAAAAGATACCAGCGGTCTGGTTATTCAGGAGAAGCGAATCCAGCTTGATATTACCACGGAAAAAGCAGCTTTTAATCAGGGAAAAGAAAAACTGAACAGCGAACACAGCAAATGGCAGCACGGTGATAAACAGTGCATAGAGCAGCAAAAACTCTTCCTTAAAAAACTTACTTCTTTTATTCCAGCCCTTGTCAAACAGGCGATCAAGCTCCCCTTTTCAATCACTACGCTGCAAAATGAACTGGATCTGGTCAGTCGCAATAAGGATTATGCTCTTTTTTCATCTGTTGATATTCAAGAATGTATCAAACAAAGTGACAGGCATCTGGAATCCTGCCACCAGGATCTTACACGTCTGGTGGACAGAGAGCAAAACCTGCTTGAGAGTATTGCACTGCAGGAACAGAATCTTGAAGAACGTGAAAAACAGAGTGAGATATATCCTGATCTGCCTCACTATCAGGAATGTCTGCGCACTATGCAGCAAAACATGCTCAGCCCGCGTCCTCTGTATCTTGGTCTGGAATGGCTGCCAACGGTGAAACTGAAAGTGCAGGAATATATTGAAGAATGCATAGGTGAAGAGATCCTTGCCACACTCTTTTTTCGGGAGAACGAATATGAGCAGGCCAGAAAAATTGGAGCTCACCACCCCGGTCAGCGTATTAGCTGCGAAAAACACACAACGGAGACTATACCAGACTGGATGCGCCCCGTTTTTGATTTTCAGGATTCCGATCCCGAATGTCTGCGCTGCCTGGCTACGGAAATGGAAAGTGACGGTCTGCAACCTCAGGTTACACTGGTTGATGGTGAAGCGTTTCTTGCTTTTCGCAGTCATGAACGTGCTCTATTTGGACGTCCCCCCAGACTCATCGGGGGAGAGGGTAGAAAAAGAGCACTTGCCGCTGATATCCGCAGTATCAAAAATGAGTTGAAAAGCCTCAACCATGATAAACGGGAACTCTCCCGAAGTATAAAACGTACAATGGGGCAGCAGGAAGACCTTAACAACTTCAAAGTATTTCTTCAGGAACAGATACGGGAACTCCGGGGAATTTCCAGTAAAGTGAAGGAGCTGACTCAGCAGCAGGAATATCAGCAGGAACGGTTACAGGCACAACAGGAGAAGACAGATTCACATAAACGTACGCTGGAGAGTCTGATTCTACGCCAAAAAGAACTAAATGAACGTATTGCCGGGGAAGGGCTTGCAAACCTGGAAAGGCGCATGAACACCTTGAGAAACAAGAAGGCTGCCAATCAGACACAGATACGGGAGCTGAATCAAAAAATTGGTGGTGACGAACGGGAACTTGCTCAGTTACAGGAAAAAACAGCACAACTTGCCATTACCTTATCTCAGTCACAACAACAAAAAGAAGAAACAGAACGAAAACTACGCGCAATCCTGCCTGATGTTGCAGATATTGCCCACTATGTGTTGAGGAGTAAAAAGGGACAGCAGTTCAAAACCAGTGAAGCCATAGAAAAAGAACGAAACAACAGCGATGTTGTAGCTCGTACCGGTGAAAACCAGTTGAGGGACAAGGTGAATGATCCGGAATTCGGCGGTGGTTTTCGTTTCCACTATGAATCGGATACAAATGAATTGAGAGACTTTCGCCAGCAGGATCTGCCAAGTATTATTCAGCAGCAATCAGACGCCTTAACTGAGCAGAAAGACGTCATTAATGATCGTACCAGGAAACTGTTTAAACAGATCATCATGACCGATTTACTCGACTATCTGCGGGAGCATGTTGGTGAACTGGATCAAATGATTCGACGTATTAATACACGCCTCGGTCAACGTTCCTTTGGCGGCCAGCGCTACCGTTTTCGTCTGCGCCCGCTGAATCAATATAAACGACTGATTACCATCATTAAACAGATCAGTTCCTTTGATCCTCTTGCTGAAAAAGAACTGGAAACCTTTTTTTCAGATAATCGGGAAGCAATCATTTCCACCGAAGCGGGTTCTATCCCGGAAGAGCTGGACTATCGTAACTGGTACAAATATGAGCTGGAAGTTTCCACCATTGGTGAAAAAGGCGTGGTGATGGACAGGAGGACAAAAAGCATCGGCTCCGGCGGAGAACAGGCTGTACCTAATTACCTGCTGATTCTCACCATTGCCCACTTTCTGTTTCAACGCAAAAAAATTCGTCTCCATGCCCTTCTTTTTGATGAAGCCTTTTACGGGATTGATGCTGGTCGCAGAGATCAGCTGCTCGGCTTTGCCACCGATCTTGATCTACAACTCTTTATCGCTTCACCAGATCAGGATGGAGTACGGCAGGAAGTGGGTCATTCCACCACTCTTCTTGTAAAAAAAGACAGCGACTTTAATGTGCATCTCTATCCTTTCCACTGGCAGAATCCAGCTCAACAGCAGATGGATCTTTTTAAACAGAGCTCAGCGGAAACCCCCGTGGCTTTTGACGAGGAACTCTAATGGATTTTCTGGAAGAAGTACTTTCCAAAATTGCACGCCGCTACGCATTAAAAACGTGTTTACGCGGCACCATGAAGCTTGGGGAACACCTTGACAGAGAGCAGATGACAGTCCTTGCTAATTTCTTTGGTCTGGCTCCCTTAAAGGTGAACAACAAAGAAGAAGTTCGTCTGATCTTCAAGGATCTTTTGCAAAACAGTTCCGAATCACAGTGGCTGAAAAAGATAGGAGATACTCTTGGCTATCCTCTACAGGCACAGCCGAAAAACAACGGTGAAGCAAACAGAAAAGCCACACAGGGAATTTATGCAAGCCTTGTGCTGGCCTACCCTGAACTGCATTCACTCTTTTCACTTTTGCAGGAAGATGACAGCTCAATTCGCAGCATATTGTCAGGAAACAGTGAAAAGAAAGGAAAGGAAAAATGCTTTGCAATGGCTGAGATCATCTCTTTTCTGCTCCATAACAGTGAAGTCATAACAGTTTCCGATCTTGGCGCACGTTTTTTTAAAGACTCAAAATCATTACGTCAAGGAGAATTACGGACACTGCTTATCAGATGGTTAAGGCTTGTGGAACCGCAACCTGAACTACTGGATGCAGATGATTTACTGGCGAGCCATCATATCCTCCATGACCGCTTAACCGTGAATGCTGTTCTGTACGGCCCGATCCTTTACGAAAAAAATGGCAAAACATTTGATTGGATATATCAGCTGTACCGGCAAGGCGAAACAGCGACCTTAGGGTGGTCAAACATTCAGGATATCGACAGAATATACCTGCAAGAGCAGGATTCCTGCACACCGGATCTAATCAGCTGTGAAAACGAGGCTCCGTTCAGCAGCCTGATACACCAAAAGAAAAACAGCTGTCTGCTTTTCACCAGCGGCTTTCCATCCAGTGCAGTGCAGAGATTGTATCAATTACTCTCACCTCTTGCTGCGAGTTGCCACCATTGGGGAGACAGTGATCCGGCGGGTTTACGTATTGCTGCAATTATGCATAAACTGCACCCTCTGAACCTCTACCGATGTGAAGTATCTACCCTGCAACGGCACAAAAAGATGTTATTGCCACTTAGTCAACAGCAAAAGAATGACATACTGAATATTGTGGAAAATCAGCCGGATTTTCCTTTTCCTGATGAGTTGTTGTTTACTCTGGATAATGGGTGGCTGGAACAGGAAAGCTGGCAGGTATCCAGAAGCCAGAAGCCAGAGGACAGAAGCCAGATTAGTTAGGTGCTACGCACTAAATTGTTCTGATTAGTTGCCTGTTTTTTAAGTTCTATAAAATTAAATCAGAGAAAGAATTAGGAAACCACAAAGAACCTTTATAGCCTACAGCTTCTGATTTCTGGTTTCTGGTTTTTGGCTTCTGGCTTCTGGCTTCTGATTTCTGGCTGTCCCAGTTTATACGCGCAAATAAAAAAAAGCCCGATTTGCAATTGATGCAAATCAGGCTTTTGTATATGGCGGAGAAGGAGGGATTCGAACCCTCGGTGGAGTCTAACCCCCACACTCGCTTAGCAGGCGAGCACCATCGGCCTCTCGGTCACCTCTCCAAATCTGGCGGAGGAAGTAGGATTCGAACCCACGGTACTTTCGTACAACGGTTTTCAAGACCGCCGCCTTAAACCACTCGGCCATTCCTCCAGATGTGAGTCTTTTACCATTTGAACAGGAAAGTGTCAATATCTTGCGAAGCCTTCTGTAAAGAAGTTGTTATGAACAATTTAACTAATTAAAACCAGGTACAATATAACGATAAAATAAACATTAAATGATTTACATATGACATATTTGTTCAAAAGTTGTAAAAGGTGAGGTGATAAAAAAGTGTCAAAATATATCAACTTTTAAAAACAAACACTGGAAATGAAGAAACAAGCCGATATAAACATACAAATTGAAGACCTGAGCTGTCTCTATGAAATAACCAAAAGCCTTGCCTCTTCCACTGATCTTAAGGAATGTCTTGGTGCTGCAATGGCGTCCATTGATTCCATGAAAGCAATGGAAAATGGAACAGTTACAATTATAAACCCGACTACGGGAAACCTTGAAATTGAAATTGCCCATGGAATCAACGCAGAAGGTCGAAAACGGGGGAAATATCAGATAGGGGAGGGGATTACCGGTAGAGTTGTAGCATCAGGTGAACCAATCATTGTGCCCCATATTGCAGACGAACCGATGTTTTTAAATAAAACACGAGCCAGGGGTGATTTTTCAAACCAGGCACGTTCGTTTTTGTGTGTACCTATTCGAGAGGGAAAACAGGTGATCGGTGCTCTATCGGTTGACAGGATATACAATGATGGAATATCAAATCAGGCGGATGCAGATCTGCGATTTCTCACCATCCTGAGCAGCCTCATCGCCCAGACAACACAAAGAATCCAAACAGTCAACCAGGAACAGGAAGGTCTACGAGTTGAAAATCTCAAACTAAGAAGAGAGCTCTCCGGGAAAAATAAAATAAACAATATCCAGGGAAACTCCAGCAGGATGCAGGAAGTGTATGAAATGGTACACAGGGTGGTGGATTCAAACGCCACGGTACTTCTACGGGGTGAGTCCGGAACAGGGAAAACTCTGGTTGCGAAAGCACTACATTACAACAGCAAAAGAGCTGAAAAACCTTTAATTGTTGTCAACTGTTCAGCACTACCTGAAACCCTTCTGGAAAGTGAACTTTTTGGTCACGAAAAAGGAGCGTTCACCGGAGCAACTGAACGTAAGATTGGTCGCTTTGAACAAGCTGAAGGGGGAACCCTGTTTCTGGATGAGATAGGTGAAATCAGTCATGCTGTGCAGGTAAAACTGTTAAATGTTGTACAGGAACGCACTTTCCAACGCTTGGGATCCGGAAAATCAATCAGCTGTGATGTTCGTTTGGTAGCGGCAACAAATCGTGATCTTGAAAGCGCAGTACAAGACAAAAGCTTCAGGGAAGATCTTTATTACAGGCTCAATGTGTTTCCGGTGTATATGCCACCACTTCGGGATCGCAGAACTGATATACTCCTTCTTGCCGAATTTTTTCTTGCAAAATATTCGGCTGAAAATAATTGCTCAATCAAGCGCATTTCAACACCCGCCATCGATATGCTCATACAGTATCACTGGCCGGGAAATGTGAGAGAATTGCAGAACTGCATGGAACGGGCAGTTTTAATTTGTGATAGTGACACCATTAAGGGTATACACCTGCCACCAACATTACAGACATCAGGTTCAATCAACTCCAGTGACAATCCATTATCATTGTCTGCATCTGTGGAAAATTTTGAAAAAGATCTTATTATTGAAGGATTAAAAAAGAATAAAGGAAACCAGACCCGAACGGCAAAGTATCTTGATACCAGTCTCAGGATCATAAACTACAAAATTCATCAATATAATATTGATCCTAAAAAATTTAAAATAAGCTCTCAGTGAAACTCCTTCTCCATGTCTGCTGTGCTCCATGTTCCACATATACCCTGGGAAAGTTGCGCAAACAGAATATCGATGTATCAGGGTATTTTTACAACCCAAATATCCATCCATACCGTGAATTTCAAAAACGACTGGCAACACTCGGTAAGTTTGCAGCAGTTCAGAATTTTCCACTTGAAATAGAGTCGGAATACGGTTTGACGGAATATCTCCGTAAAGTGGTTTTCCATGAAAAACAGCGCTGCATGATCTGTTATGATATGCGGCTTGAAAAAACTGCCCAACAGGCGATTAAATCGGGTGCTGATGCGTTTTCATCAACCCTCCTGTACTCGAAATACCAAAACCATGAAGCCATCACTAAAACAGGTAAACAAATGGCTGATAAATATGGTGTTGAATTCTATTATGAAGATTTTCGGGAAGGGTGGCAGGAAGGAATAGACAAAGCAATTGAAATGGATTTATACAGACAACCTTATTGTGGATGCATCTATAGTGAGCAGGAGCGCTACGATAAAAAATTGCAAAAAAAATTACGCAACGAACGAAAGCGGGAAAAAGTAGCTTCAGCAGATGCATAATTACTTACTTTATTAGTGTCTTACACCCACCAAGGGGGTACTAAAAAGAGTACCAGCTTGCCGTTCATCACCGGTGTTAGTTTTATTATTATTTTTTTATAGAGGAAATCTCATGGTCGACCTTATTGTATTGGCAACAACCAACAAAAACAAAATCAAAGAATTTCGGGAAATGGTGAAAGATTTCCCTGTGGAAATTAAATCCGTTAGCGATTTTGGTACTATTCCGGAATGCATTGAAGATGGTGAAACATTTGATGACAATGCATATAAAAAAGCACTGCACACTGCAAAAATCCTCGGTTTACCAACCATTGCTGATGACTCCGGATTGGAAGTCGAAGCTTTAGGAGGCGCACCTGGGGTATATTCCGCCAGATATGCCGGCGAATCTGCAACAGATGCGGAAAATTGTAAAAAGCTGCTAAAGGAAATGGAAGGACAGGAAAACCGGAAAGCTGCTTTTCAATGTGTGCTGTCCATTGCTGTTCCGGCAGGTCCTGCTCTTACCTATGAAGGAAGTTGTAAAGGGACAATTTTAACAGAAAAGCAGGGTGATTCAGGGTTTGGCTATGATCCTCTTTTTTACTATGAACCCTTTGGTAAAAGCTTTGCAGAATGTGATATGGAAGAAAAGAACAAAGTCAGCCACCGGGGAAAAGCACTTGCTCAACTCCGTGATGAATTTGATAAAGTTATAATCTGGCTGAATCAGCGTCTAGCAGAAGAAAAGCCACCCAAACCGGATCACAGTGAATTTGAGAGAAACGACTGGTCAACAAAATAAAAACCTTCAGCCCGTGGGGTCAACTGTATGGATAGTATCGTCAACATGTTGATTATATTAGAACATCTTGCGGATCTTCGCAGGTATCGCCCCATGAGCCGAAATTTTTAATTCTAATCCTAGATATTTTTTTCATCCTGCTTTTCTCTGGTCTGCAAGTTTCTTTAACGCACGGTCAAAATCAGATTCTATATTTTGGGTTTTATTGAATTTGTCATATTCAAGGGCGACTTTATCCATGGCCTGTTTGTGGGATACATTGCCTTTGCCGGATAGCATCTCGTATTCGTTGAAACTAAGAAATTTATTGACGCTTTCAGCAAAGGCCTCCATGGTGAATGAGATCCTGTTCTCGATAATATTTTCGATGTAGTCGAAAAAACCGGATATGGTTCGTTCCAGCCGTTTGATCTCGTCTTCTTTTAGATAGTTTTTGGCTATTTTTGCATCTGATTTGAGGATTCTTCCATCAGGTGCGTTTTTCCAAGTGGTCAATCCCATAAATTCATTTTCTGCATCGGCACTGCTGTGGATTATTTCAGCAGCTGTCTGTCCGGTAATACCAAAGTGGAATTTGTTCTGGATGGAGGCGTAAAAGTCTCTGGTTATTTTAGCATTGGGATCGTAATCAATGGAACATTCGGAAAATATATCGGTAATTTGCTGATAAATGCGTCGCTCGCTGGCTCGAATTGAGCGGATCCGCTCCAGGAGTTCCCGGAAATAATCTTTGCCGAAGTAGCGGCCGTTTTTCAGTCGTTCGTCATCAAGGATAAAACCCTTGAGCATGTATTCCTTCAACCGTTCGGTGGCCCAAATTCTGAACCTGGTGGCTTGACTGGAGTTGACTCGGTATCCCACTGAGATGA
This sequence comes from Desulfocapsa sp., assembly GCA_022712975.1. Lineage (GTDB taxonomy): Bacteria > Desulfobacterota > Desulfobulbia > Desulfobulbales > Desulfocapsaceae > Desulfocapsa. Next base: position 20,027 of record JAFLJO010000172.1, on the reverse strand, counting down.
TGGTATCGAGATTGTAATATTTTGTTTTGTACTGTTTACCATCTTTGGCAGTTGTTTCCAAAATGGAAACAACTGAATGTTCGGCAAGTTCACCGCTGGTAAATATATTTTTCAGATGTTTACTTATAGCAGGGACATTAACCCCAAACAGCTCTGCCATGCGTTTCTGGGTGAGCCAGATATTTTCATCATGAAAGAATATCTCAACCTTAACACTGCCGTTTGGAGTAGTGTAAAGGAGAAATTCGGTGAGTTCATCCCTTGTTGATAGCTGGTTTGTCATTTACATCTCTTTCTATTTTGATTCCAGAATGTCGGGGCTACAGACAGCAAAAAGTTTGATGCGGTTACGGACTTCGCTATCGGGATGGACACAGCGGGTGTGGAGCAGGTTGATGACATTTTTTTTTTTAGAAGTCTGGGAGTTGAGCGAAGGCTCTGTTTTGCATTTTACTCTACCTTAAGTTCTCTTGTTAACAGATCATTAACAGCTTCTGAGCATTCTTTATCTTTATATAATATTTGATAAACCTGATCAAGAATTGGCATTTCCACGTCCATCTTTAGCATAAGATCATGAACAGATTTGGTAGTTTTTACTCCTTCTGCCACCATCTCCATTTCATCAAGGATCTCGGGAAGTTTCTTTCCTTCACCAAGTTTGAGACCCACTGTTCGGTTTCGACTGAGATCACCGGTACAGGTAAGAACCAGATCACCAAGACCAGAAAGACCGGAAAACGTGACAGGATCAGCACCCATAACCACGCCCATTCGGGTAATTTCTGCAAGACCTCTGGTGATTAGAGCTGCTCTGCTGTTTAAACCATAGCCTAAACCATCACTAATTCCTGCTGCAATGGCCACAATGTTTTTAAGTGCTGCGCTTATTTCAAGACCTAGCATATCTTGAACAGCGTAGACACGGAAACGTTCAGTCCCAAAAATATTTTGGAGAAAAACTGCTTTTTCAAGCTCATCACAGCCGATGGTGACAAGAGTTGGTAAGCCCTGAGCCACTTCCGTTGCAAATGATGGCCCTGAAAGTACTGAAAGAGTTAAGTTTTTGGCGGTTAAAGCACTGCCAAGGCTATCCCTCATAACCTGTGTCATAGTCATAAGAGAGTCGTTTTCGATACCTTTAACAGCGGATACAACACTTGCCCCTGTTTTTAAATAGGGTATAAGTTTTTTAAAAACAGCACGATATCCATGGGAGGGGACAACCATACAGACAACATCTGCACCGGTTGCCGCCTCTTTTAGATCTATTTCAATTTTAAGAGATTCAGGAAAAGGATGACCTGGCAGATATTTTTTATTTTCCCTATCTACTTGCAGAGTAGTGACGTGTTCTTCATTGTGTCCCCAGAGCACTGTATTTAACCCCTTACCGGACAGAACTCCTGCTATGGCTGTCCCCCAGGAACCTGCCCCAATAACAGCGACTTTATTTACTTCTGTACTATTCATCGTTGTTCTGTTCGTTTTCCTTTCCTTTCTCTGCTTCATCGCCATATTCTACTTCTGTTTCATCATCATCATCATCAGAATCATCTTCTGGAGCCACAAGATCCATTGCAACGACCTTTTCTTTTTCAGCAAGCTTTATGAGTCCAACACCTTGAGTCGTTCGTCCAATAATACGAACATTACCCATTGGCATACGAATCATTTTACCGGAATTAGCAATCAGCATAACTTCTGAATCATCATCCACCTGCATGCCCCCTACAACAGAACCATTACGATCACTTGTTCTAATGGCCATGATACCCAAGCCACCACGTCTTTGAATACGATAATCTGCAACAGGACTTCGTTTTCCATAGCCGTTTTCAGTAACAGTAAGAATGGATGAATCTGAATCAATAACAATTGATCCAACTACAAAATCATTTTCTTTTAAGCGGATACCACGAACACCAGCAGCTGTTCTTCCCATGGTACGTACATCATCTTCATGAAAATGAATGGATGCACCATTTTTTGAAAGAAGGAATATGGTGTCATCGCCTGTGAGAATATGGGCTGAGATAATTTCATCACCTTCATTGATTGTGAGTGCTTTCTTACCTCGTTTCAATGGTTTAATAAATTCCTGAAGACTTGTTTTCTTTACCCTTCCGAGACGGGTAACCATAAGTATGGTTTTATTACTCTTTTCATTCTGAAGATCTGCAACTGGTAAAATAGCTGCCACTTTTTCATCTTCTGCAAGATTAAGTAGGTTAACAATCGCTTTTCCTCTTGCAGTACGTCCGGCAAGTGGAAGTTGGTATACTTTACGCCAAAATATTTTTCCGTGATTTGTGAAAAAGAGGAATGTGTCATGGGTGGATGCTACATAGAGGTTTGATACAAAATCCTCCTCAACATTTTTCACACCAAAAACACCCTTACCTCCTCGTTTTTGAGATCTGTATATACTTACAGAATTCCGTTTAATATAGCCTGTATGGGTAACTGTTACTGCCATATCCTCCTGGGTAATCATATCTTCAGGAAGAATTTCATCTACCGCATCAATAATTTCAGTACGCCTTTCATCGCCATAGGTATCCTTGATTTCAATAAATTCATCACGAATAATTTTCATGACCAGAACTTCATCGGCAAGAATTTTTCTTAAGCGATCAATTTCAGCAATTATTTCTTTGTAATCTTTTATAATTTTATCCCGTTCAAGGCCAGTGAGACGCTGGAGACGCATATCAAGAATGGATTGAGCCTGAATTTCAGAGAGATCGTAACGGCTAATCAATTCCGCCTTGGCTACAGCCGGATTCACAGAATTTTTTATCAATTCGATAACATCATCAAGGTTGGTAATAGCAATTTTAAGACCTTCGAGAAGATGGGCTTTTTCCTCAGCTTTTCGGAGTTCAAAGGCTGTACGACGGTAAACAACCACCTTACGATGAAGAATAAAATATTCAAGAATCTGTTTTAAATTAAGAACTTCAGGCTTATTATTTACAATTGCGAGAAAGATAATACCAAAAGATCTTTGCAATGGTGTCATCTTGTAAAGCTGGTTTATAACAACTTCTGCAATTTCATCTTTTTTCAATTCGATAACAATCCGCGTACCGTTTCTATCCGATTCATCACGAACCTCGGATATCGCATTAATTCTCTTATCTTTTACAAGAAGAGCAATTTTTATAACCAGTGTTGCTTTATTTTGCTGATAAGGAATTTCAGTAACAATAATAGCTTCTCGTTTACCACCCTTAATATTTTCAACGTGAGTGCGAGACCGCATAAGAACACTGCCGCGTCCGGTTTCATAGGCTTCACGTATTCCTGCACGACCACATATGAAAGCACCGGTGGGGAAATCAGGGCCGGTTATAATACTCATCAGTTCATGAACAGTAATGTTGGAATCGTCAACCATAGCAATTAAACCATTCATAACCTCTGTAAGGTTATGGGGTGGAATATTGGTTGCCATTCCAACAGCAATACCGGAAGATCCATTGACGAGCAAATTTGGAACCTTACTGGGCATAACCAAGGGCTCTGTCAGTGAGTTATCATAGTTGGGGCCAAAATCTACGGTATCTTTTTCAAGATCCCCTACTATTTCTCTGTCAATCCGGGTCATTCGTGCTTCAGTATAACGCATGGCAGCAGGAGAATCGCCATCCATGGAACCGAAGTTACCCTGACCATCAACCAATGGGTAGCGCATGGACCAATACTGAGCCATGCGAACAATGGTATCATAGGCTGCTGTATCACCATGGGGATGATACTTACCAATTACATCACCGACAATACGTGCTGATTTTACATAGGGTTTATTGAAAAATACTGAAAGTTCCCGCATTGCAAAAAGTGCTCTGCGGTGAACAGGTTTTAAACCATCACGAACATCAGGTAATGCTCTACCTATAATGACGCTCATCGCATAATCGAGATACGATTTTTTCATCTCCTTTTCTATGGATATGGAGGGATGCTGCTCTTGTTCTTCTGTGGTCATATTAATTCCAAATGTTTACTACTTTATGGAACATTGCTTTCACAATATTCCTAATAATTAAATATCGAGTTCAGAAACTTCCAAGGCATGATTTTGAATAAATTCTCTGCGTGGTTCCACCTTATCTCCCATAAGAGTAGTGAAAATATCATCAGCCTGTTCTGCATCTCCTATTTTTACTTGAACTAAACGTCTGTTTTGAGGGTTCATAGTAGTATCCCATAACTGTTCAGGGTTCATTTCACCTAACCCTTTATAGCGCTGAAGATGGCTGCCTTTGAAGGTTTCGTTACGAACACTTTTTATCATTTCGCTCCAGTTTTTAGCTGGGATTTCTTTATCATCTGCTCCCTGTACACCCCTTAACACTGTAAAAGAACAACGAAGCAATGATTGAATGTCGTTAAAAAGACTAAGGGCTGTGCGATATTCATTGATAAGTGGAATTTGTGGTCCAAGAGTCATCATTATCTGCGCCTGACCCTGAATAGCAATATCTACTTCATAACAACTGGGACGCCAGCGGCATGGACGAATATTACCAATAATATGTTTATCGGGGGATAAGCCTTTAACTAGATTTTTAACAAATTCCTCATCTCCAAATTGATCGGCTGAATGAATGTTATTTTCAAGAAGATAATAGAGCATATCTTCCCAGATATTCATTCTTCCAAGATATGCAACAACCTGGCTGTAAACTGAAAGTTTTTTAAGAATCTTAATAAGAGAATCCTGTTCTATTATTTCTTTTTCAGAATTTTCGGCTCTAATTTTTAGAATTCTGCTGGCTTCATTAAAAAGATGATCATTCAAATTTTCTTCTTCAAGAAAATATTGTTCCTTTTTACCTCTACCCAAACGATACAGAGGAGGTTGGCCAATATAAATAAATCCACCTTCAACAAGTGGCAGCATTTGTCTGTAAAAAAAGGTTAGAAGCAGAGTACGGATATGAGAACCATCCACATCAGCATCTGTCATAATAATAACTTTATGGTAACGAAGTTTGTCCTTATCAAATTCATCTCTTCCGATACCACATCCAAGAGCACCAATGAGTTGTTTAATTTCTTCAGAACCAAGGATTTTATCAAATCTGGCCTTCTCCACGTTCATAATTTTACCACGAAGAGGAAGGATGGCCTGGACAGATCGATCACGACCCTGTTTGGCTGAACCACCGGCAGAGTCTCCCTCCACAATGAAAATCTCACGTTTTGCAGGATCTTTTTCCTGACACTCAGCGAGTTTTCCAGCCATAAGGAGGGAAGTAGATCCTTTTTTACGGGAAAGTTCTCTGGCTCGTTTTGCTGCTTCTCTGGCTCGTGCGGCCTCCACGGCTTTTGTAAGGATTTTCTTTGCTTCCTGAGGGTTTTGTTCCAAGAACAAGGTGAGTTTTTCTGTACAGATTGAATCTACAATGGAAGTTACTTCAGAATTTCCAAGTTTGGTTTTAGTCTGTCCTTCAAATTGTGGATCGGGAACCCGAACTGAAATAACACAGGTCAATCCTTCACGAACATCATCACCACCCATTTTTTCTTTCATATTTTTTGGGATAATATCATCACTTGCATAGCGATTGATACATTTAGTGAGTGATCGTTTAAAACCGGATACATGAGTTCCACCTTCTCTTGTGTTTATATTATTAACAAAAGAGTAAAGCCTTTCTGAATAGCCATCAAAATACTGAAAAGCTATTTCCACCTCAACCATATCCTTTTCACCAGTTATAAAGATAGGTACGGCATTTATAGGTGTTCGTTTTCTATTTAAATATTCAACATATTCACTTATTCCACCTTCAGCGTGGAACGTATCTTCAGCACCGGTACGTTCATCTTTTAAATAAATACGAACATTTTTATTTAAGAAAGCAAGTTCTCGAAGACGATTATTTACTGTGGAGTAATTAAATTCAATTGTTTCTGTAAAGATATCAGGATCTGGATGAAATGTAATGGAAGTTCCAGTACTTTCGGAGGTTCCAATTACTTCAAGGTCTCCTACACGATCACCGCAATGGTACTCCTGACGATAAATTTTTCCATCGCGCTTTATTTCGGCCACTGCTTTGGTAGAAAGAGCATTTACTACAGAAATACCTACACCATGGAGACCACCGGATACTTTATAAGTTGAATGATCAAACTTTCCACCTGCATGGAGAGTTGTCATAACTAATTCCAGTGCTGACATTTTCTCAGTGGGGTGAATATCCACTGGAATACCACGACCATCATCCTGTACTGTTACACTATTATCTTTATGGATGTTTACGTGAATACGCTCACAATGGCCGGCTAAAGCCTCATCAATGCTATTGTCCACAACTTCCCAGATAAGATGATGGAGACCTGTTTCTGAGGTATTACCGATATACATAGCTGGTCTTTTACGAACCGCTTCGAGGCCGTCAAGAACTTTAATCTGTTCTGCGCCGTAATCTTTATTTTCTTCAGTCACACTTGTTTCCTTTTTCAAAGAAATGAAAATACTTTCTCTTAGAGAATAAGATAGGTACTATAAGTTACTTATATAAATTACATATTATAATTGCATTGGCATTATAATACTTAAAAAACCTTCATCAGCATCGGATTTCATAAGACAAGGACTTTTATTGGAATTGATATATGCATCCACTATATCACATTCCATAATCGTGAGAGCATCGATAAAATATCGGCAGTTAAAACCAAGTAGTAATGGCTCACCGTCATATATCACATCTTGAATATCTTTTGCATTCCCAAGATCTACATTCTGTGAACTTAAAATCATTTTTCCGTTTTCGATTTCAAACTGAATGGTATGATAAATATCTTCGGTGAAAAGATTTATTCGTTTTAATGAGTCTAAAAATGGGATTCTTTCTATTTGTATTTTGTTTTCAAGCTGGACAGCCTGAACTATTGCACCATATTGAGGAAATTCACCCTTTTTTAAACGAATAATCATGGTAGCTTCGTTGTCTTTTACAATCACCTGTTTTTCTTCAAAGGAAATTTCAATATTATCCCTGGTATCACAGAATTTTTTAAGTTCTTGGATACCTTTTTTAGGAATCAATGTACCAGGTTGGATATTTAACAAATCAATATCAGTTGCCACATCTTTTTCCATAATAGAAAGACGATGTCCATCCGATGAAATCATTCGTAAATATGATTTTTCATCTCTCTTTTCTGTTTCAAAAAGGGCACTGGTTAGGGAATAGGCATTTTCTTCTTCGTTGGCTACAGAGAAAATAACTTTATCGATGATATCAGAAAATATCCCTGCTTCAAATGAAACAAAGTTTTCCTCATTAAATGTAGGAAATTCAGGAAAATCATCACTTGCCATACCTGCAAGATTATAGGTACTCAGTCCTGCAGAAATAATAACCCAACTGTTTTCAGTTTCCTGTATGCTAATAGTGTTAGAACCGGATTCCCGTACTATTTCGAAAATCTTTTTACTTGGTAGGGTTAATGTTCCCTGATCGTTTATTTCAGCAGGAACTTCAATTCGCAATCCTACCTCAAGATCAGTTGCTGTGAGTATCAAACTATCATTTGTCGTTTCAATGAGAATGTTTGAGAGTATAGCTAGAGTAACCCGTTTGTTTGTGATGTTTTGCAGGCTGTTAAGACCTTCCATAAAATCAGATCGTGAAATACTACAATTTAGTGTCATAGGGGTATCCCTTTATTAAATAATCTTTTTATTATTGTTATTAAGGGTGTTAGTATGTTGAATAGGTAAATAACATACTAAAATAATGGTTTTTTTTATAAACAAAGTTATGTGAAAAAAAAGAGAATATTTGTTAATTAATCGTTTTTAACAGCTTATTAACGAGGTTATGAGTAAACTCCTGACATTTGCTGTTAAAAGATTGTTAAAAACATAAAAAATATTTAAAATTTTAGACGGAAAAACAATACGATAACTGACTATACATCTTTGCATTATTCTAGTGTAAACCGGGTAAAAAAACAAGCTATATTAGAATTATGTTAATGTATATGTATCGGAAAATTAAAGTTTCTGTGGGAGTTGTTCCTATGTTGCTTGCCGAAAACCGCATACCGAATGCCTTCTGCCCGCAGGGCATAATGTTCATTTCTTCAAGTCAGTTGAAACAGGGATGGTTAAAATGGAAAATAAGAGGTTTGAAAAAATAGAAAATTTATTTATAACATCTTTAAATAACAGATTTTTTTCTGCTTCAGCTGTTGCTTTTTCAAGATGGAGTAATGGTGGTTATGATAGATTCAAGAAATACTATGGATTTTCTCAGCAGGAACCTTTTGAAAAAAAGCTTGAAAAGGATGATTTTTTTGATCTTGCCTCACTGAGCAAAGCTCTTGTAACAGTACCGGTTTTGCTGCATCTTTTTGAAAAAAACGCAATAAAACCTTACACAACACTGGGTGAAATTTTTTCAAGATGTCCCGAAGATAAAAAAAAGATATCAATTAAAGAATTAATGTCGCACAGTGCAGGGTTTGTATCTCACAGAGAATATTTTAATGAATTGATAAAAATTTCTGGCAAAAACAGAAAAGAATATTTATTACAACAAATATTAAATGAACAATTGCGCTTTCAAAAAGGTGATATTCACTGTTACAGCGATTTAGGTTTTATACTTCTCGGCCTTATAATTGAAAAAATTACTGGCAAAGAAATAGATGAACTAAGCGGAAAGATCATTTATCCCCCTCTGAAACTTCAAAAAGACCTTATTTTCCCCAATTCTTTAGAAAAGCATACCCCTACCTATGTGGACACTGGGAATTGTTTATGGAGCAAAAAACGCCTTTCCGGACTTGTACATGATGATAACTGCAGAGCCATGGGTGGAGTAGCAGGACATGCAGGACTCTTTGGAACACTTTCGGGGGTAATGAGTTTTTGTGAACACCTGCTAGATCAGTGGAGGGACAGGGAACAGCATCCTGCCTACTCAAACAAACTCCTTCGGAAAACGCTAAAAAGAGTAGGAAAGTCAACCTGGACCATGGGCTTCAGTATGGTATCTTCACAAAACTCAAGTGCCGGAAAGTATTTTTCAGAAAAAAGTGTAGGACATCTGGGTTTTACCGGAACGTCATTCTGGATAGATCCTGAAAAAGATTGTATTGCAGTGCTGTTAACAAATCGTGTTTGTTATGGACTTGATAATAGGAAAATTAAGGAATTCAGACCAGAGCTTCATAATTTGTTGATGGAAGACAGGGGAAAGGTTCATCAGGTAGAAAACTGAAAAAACGATAAATTTATTTTTTACTTACGCCTCCTGAGCATTAAAACCTTATGACTATGAACAAAAAAAATCCCGATGCTTTTATTAATAAAAGCATCGGGATTTTTTTTGTTAGGGCTAAAATTCTAAGTCTAACAAACTACCACCAGCAAATGGTTTGGTCAGCAGCAAAAATTTTATCTACTAAAGCGTCGTAATCAGGTGCATCCACATTAAGATCAAAAGAATCTACATCACGATCTCTACCTACAATTTCAACCAGTTTTTTAGTGGTATCATCTGGCTCTGAACGATAAACATTAAGAATTTTCATAGTTTAAGTTACTCCTAAGCTTTGATGATGCCGTAAGGGATAATATGGGTCATATCACGAAGTTTCTCACCAAGTTCTTCAATGGTGATAGGCTTGAGATCATTGAGTTCGCAGTTAGAAGCTTTTGTTGCTAAAACATCACCTTCCATATCGCGAAGCATTTCAAGAGACTCGACCTGGAGCTCAGTGAATTTTTCCATCTTAGGTTCATCCATTACGCAGCCATATGCATACATATTTTCAACAGCTAACCCAAGAGCTGAACGAATACCATCAATGGTACAATCCTGGTTGCGGTACATCAGGCATACTTTATTATATTCCATGGGAACCTCCTTATAAACTTAAATAACAATCGTAATCTTCAATGATGATACCATGCTGGGTTTGAGTAGCCATTTTGCTGGCGTCAAGACCCTCGGGAACATCTTCAACATTGTATCCCATGTTTTTATAACTATCAGCACAAATGGAGACGTCATCAGCTATTTTACAAAGCTCGGAAAATCCGGCTTCTTGTTTAGGGTTTTTGGTAGCATCCCAAGTAAAAAATATTTTAACACTGGAACCTTTGGCTTTAGCAGCTTTTGTTATTCCCATGACATGTTTGAACTGGTCAGAGTTGGTAACAAATATACCGAGACTTTTGGACATACTATCCTCCAGGATATTACTTATTGATACCAGCCCGATAAATCAGGAAATCATAGTATCACGGACTCTTTTTTGTACCTTGAGGGTACTAAATTTAAAAGAATAAACGAGCAGGAATTAGCCTTTTTTAACAAAAAAGCTAATGTAACCAGACATTTCTTTCTCACCAAGATAATCATGTCCTGCACGGGTGGCCCAGCCAGGAAGATCATTTCTGGAACCCGGATCAGTACCATCTATTTGAAGAACTTGCCCAGAGTCGAGCTTTCCTATCTCTTTTTTGGTACGAAGAAGAGGCATAGGGCAGCTTAATCCTTTAGCATCAAGTGTGGCATCAACATTGATTCCTTCTTCGGCAACTTTAAAATCACTCATTGTGGTTTTCCTCCTGGAAATTTTGTTTAGTACTTTAATATTGGCTTACTTACTGTTCACTAGTGTTAGATAGATAAACATAATTTTTTTTTAGTCCGAAATAGCTTTGTTCTGTAGTTGTAGTTTTTCTATACACTGAAAATATAATATTCAGACGTATACTTTAGGTGTGGAATTATGTCAAGAGTAAAATGAATGGCTATTCAAGTAATAACCTTCTTCCTAATTCACTGTTTTAGTGCATTAATGTTTATTGTTTTGTGGCATTCGAAATGCTGATTTTTCTTTAGATACTTGACAAAATATGTAGGCAAGGGTAAGAAAACTCTATTTTAGACTGTGAAGCGTTACTAAATGTAATATCTGGCCGAAGGAGGAGCGGATGAGTAAGGAAAGTGTAATGGGAAACAAGGTGAAAGACCTTTACAAAATTTGTTGTAAATCAGAGTGGAATCCAATGATTACAGGGGTGATTGTTGCATTTCTTTCAGTCCTCATTATGGCATGGTGGCGTCCTTGGGGTGCTGTTGGGGCAATTAGAAATTGGGGCGAATGGATCATTTATGGATTGAATAATATCATTGGAGCAGAATCCGGATTGCTTGGATATTATGATGAAGCGCCTGCAGCATTGCTTGGAGGTACTGGATCTGTTATTGGCATCGGTTTTATTGCTGGTGCTTTTATTTCAGCATGTCTTGGAAAAGATTTTGCCTTTCGTATTCCACCCTACCGTGAAATGGTAAAGGCAGTTATTGCTGGTATTCTGATGGGTATCGGTGCTACACTCGCTGGTGGTTGTAACGTTGGTGGTATGTATAATGCTATCGGAAACCTTGCCGCAAATGGTTTTACTATGTGGATTGGTTTGACTGCCGGTGTTTTGTTTGGCTTAAAACTTCTTTATATGGAAATGGAATATATTTCCTGGGGAGATGGTGGATCAGGAACTATTAATATTCCTAATTTTATTCAGTCAATACTCGCAGTTGTCAGTATTACAGCACTCGTTTGGTTAGCATATAGCTATGCTGGATTTGAAGAGGGAGCCTTTACCTGGGCTGGAGACAGGAGTGAAGAGTATATTGCGTCATTATCTGGAATTATCATGATTGCTGCGGCACTTGGCTATACTATGCATCGAGGTCGCTGGTGTATGGTTCAGGGGTTTCGTGAGCCACATATGACCGGAGACTGTACTCTTGCCAAGTCTATTGCATTATCCATCCTGCTTCTTGCCATTGGTGGTGCAGTATTGAAATATAGTGTGCCTATTACCCATGGTGGTGAGGCTGTTCTTAATCCTGCTCACTATGTTCGAGGCACTTTTGGCTGGGGCGGAGTAGTTGGCGGATTTATATTTGGTCTTGGTGCTATGCTTGCCGGTGGTTGCGGTACCGGTACTTTGTGGCGTGTTGGTGAAGGTCAGATAAAACTGATCATTGTGGTTCCTTTCTTTGGTATATCAAGTTCACTTATGAGTAAATGGTTCCAGAATTTTGGAGCTGATGAAATTAATCTTGAGAAATCAGGTGCCCTTGGTTCCTATGTGTTTCTTCCAGATGTTATGGGATATGGCGGAACCCTTGCCATGATCGCATTTATTATGATGCTTTGGTATCTGATTGTGACCTGGAACGAAGACACTAATAAACTGATTGTGCCCATGTGATTTTTATATAGTCATCAGTTTGTGAAGGTTAAAATCGCAGTCTCTCATTATCGAGAGTCTGCGATTTTTTTTTGGTTTTTTCTTAAAAAATGTATGTATTTATTTATTTATCCTTCTTTCAAGTTCGACATTCTTATATTTGTCCTATATAAGGATATAAGTTATACGTTTTCAGTTACCGATACCTAAGACCTAAGACAGAATACCTCCTGCCACCGAGCATCATGTTTAATATGGATTCAACGAAATTACGGAAAAACACTCTAAATCAACGTGATTTACTCTCCAGTATTCAGCAGCAGAATCGAAGCCGCTTAATAATGGATCGAGTTAAAAAGATGGAGCAGTTTAAATCTTCCGCAACAGTATTTATCTATGTTGATTTTCGTTCCGAAGTTGCAACACGCCCCTTAATAGATCATATGCTCCGGTGTGGTAAAAAAGTTGTGCTTCCTGTTACACTGATTCAAGAGAAGGATTTACTGGCTGTTTCCATAACTAATCCTGAAAAAGAGCTTGCCCCAGGCTATTGTTCTATTCCTGAGCCAATTGTCGAAATTCGAGAAAAACAGAGGATTTCTCCTGATATAATTGATATTATTTTCCTTCCAGGTTCTGTATTTGATGAACTGGGTGGCAGAATGGGGTACGGTGGCGGATATTATGATCGGTTTGTTTCAAATAAAGCACCTCAGGCCCTGCGAGTGGGGCTTGCCTACGATTTACAAATAGTAAAGCGCGCGCCCTTACAGGCTCATGATGAATTATTGGATTTTATTGTGACTGAAAAACGTACGATTACAGGGAGCCGTTAATAATATAGGGAGAAATCATGCGGAAAACTGCAATATTCAGAGATCCTCTTTTTATGAACCATGATCCGGGGGGTGGTCATCCAGAATCACCACAGCGTCTTAAAGTGATCAATGAAGTGCTGGATAAAGAAGCAATTAAAAATTGTTTTATCTACCCGGAGTTTCTACCGGCACCGCATAAAATTATCGGTTTAAATCACGATACGGCTCTTATGAACAGGGTGGCAGAGACTGCCGGAAAGATTTTTGATGCACTCGATCCTGATACAAAAACATCAGCCGACTCATATGCAGCAGCGACCCTGGCTGTGGGCGCAATGACCACAGGAGTGGATCTGCTGTTGGAGGGGAAGGTTGATAATGGTTTTGCTTTTGTAAGGCCTCCGGGGCATCATGCTGAAAAGAACAGATCCATGGGCTTTTGTCTTTTTAATAATGTGGCAGTGGCTGCCCATTACGCTATTGCCCAGTGCGGACTTAAACGAGTGATGATCGTAGACTGGGATCTGCACCATGGAAACGGTACTCAGCATTCTTTTTATGATACAGATAAGGTTTTGTATGTGTCTACTCATCAGTTTCCCTTTTATCCCGGTACTGGTGATTTGAGAGAAACAGGGAAGGGTAAAGGTGAAGGATATACGGTAAATATACCACTACCCGGGTATCAGGGTGATGTTGATTACGCAACAATCTTTAATGATATTATTGTTCCAATTGGGCGTGAGTACAAACCGGAATTACTTTTAGTTTCCTGCGGTTTTGATATTTATAAAGATGATCCTCTGGGTGCTATGGAAGTAACAGCAGACGGCTTTTCGTATCTTACAAGAAGCATGGTTCAGTTGGCTGAAGCGGTCTGCGATGGAAAACTATTGATCACTCTTGAAGGTGGTTATGATTTAAATGGTCAGCGTGACGGAGCAATGGCTGTCTTGTCCGAACTAGCTGGAATAACTTTGGATACAGATTATGCAACAAACCTTAGTGAAAAGACAGCAAGACAGCTTTCAGGGGCACAATCGGTTCATCCTGCAATTGATCAGGCAAAGGGAGTTGCAAAAAAATTCTGGAAACTGTAAAATTTATCTGAAGAAAGTGGAAAGCTGATTTTTTCATCTTGAACAGTTACGATTTTAAAGGAAAAAGTTTGGAAGATATACAAGCAAAAATTCTCGTTGCTGATGATGATAACATGGTGCGAGCCACTGTATCAAAGATTCTCGAAATGTTCGGCTATGAAGTCATATCCGTGAGTGACGGGATGTATGTTGCTGATATAATAGATGAATCGTTTGATGTGGTTCTCCTTGATATTGATATGCCTGGTATGGATGGCTTTGAAACCATTGCGGCTCTAAATGGTCTTGAGCATGATATTCCGGTTATCTTTCTGACCGGTGCCGGCTCCATGGATTATGCACTAAAAGCCATAAACCTTGGTGTTTACGATTTTTTATCAAAACCCATTGAAAACCTTGATAGATTCAACGTAAAAATTCGCCGTGCCATTGAAAAACGGAAATTTATTCGTCGGGAGTATCATTATAAGCGGGAACTTGAGGACGATGTTCGGGCTAAAGCTGCGGAACTGGAAGAAACCAACAAGCTTTTGCTCACCTATAGTCATAGTCTTGAAAATGCAACAGTTCAGTTAATGTCCAGCCTCCAGAATGCCATGGAGGAGAAAGACTTTTATACAGCTGGACATACCATGCGAGTGACAGAGTATGCAGTGCTTCTTGGTATGGCCATGAATATTTCGGAGCAGGATATGGTTATTTTGCGTCGTGCTGCTCAGTTTCATGACATTGGAAAACTGGTTATTGATCTCTCCTGTATTCAGAAACCCGGGAAACTCACAGATGAGGAGTGGGTTCTTATACGAAAACATCCCGTTGTCGGGGCAAATATTATTAAGCCTTTGGGCTTTATGGAAAAAGAGCAGTTTATTATTCGCCATCACCATGAACGGATGGATGGAAAGGGCTACCCTGATGGTTTGACAGGGGACAAACTTGATCAATTAACCAGGATTTTAATAGTGGTGGATAGTTATGATGCCATGACTTCCAAGCGAAATTATCGAAAGAATATGAATATGAATCAAGCAGTCGCAGAGCTTAGTAAATGTTCCGGAACCCAATTTGACACTGAATGTGTTTTGGTATTTAGTGAGGCCATTGTTGATTTTACAGCCACCGGTGATGCATTTTCCAGGGAGTATCGTGATAATTTGAAAAGTTGAGTTGAGTATTTGATGGTGTCGTAAAACTTCTCCACCTGAAAACCCGGCTTTTTGCAAACCCGTTACATTTGAATACTAATGAAAATAACCCGTAAAGAAGTAGAACATGTTGCAAACCTTGCAAGGCTGAACTTAACTGAGGAAGAGCTTATCCGGATGACCGGACAGTTAGACAGCATCCTTTCCTATGTTGCAAAACTTGATGAACTTGATACTACAGATGTGGTTCCCACCACCCATGTTTTTTCAATAAATAACGCCTTTCGTGAAGATGAAATGCAGGAATCTTTACCAAGAGATGAAGCTCTACTAAACGCACCCAGGGATAATGGTGAGTCGTTTGTTGTCCCAAAGATCATCTGAATTTTTTCACTTTTCTAAAAGGAACACTCTTCTGAATCGTTATGATCCATGTATCGGAAAATCAAGGTTTCTGTGGGAATTGTTCCTATGTTGCTTGCCGAAAACCGCATACTGAATACCGAGTACCTTCTGCCCGCAGGGCATCATGTTCTTTTTTATTTTGAGGCCGCATTGCAATGAATCCATTTGAATTAACCATTGGTCAAGCAAGAACTGAACTTGATAATGGTAACATTTCATCCCGGGAACTGACCATAAGTTGTCTGGATCGTATTAAAAGTGTAGACAAAGATATCTGCTCTTTCATTTCTGTCACAGAAGGAGAGGCATTAAAACAGGCTGATGCTGCCGATAAGCAAATTGCAGCAGGAACAACAGATCCCCTATGCGGAATTCCCTTTTCCATGAAAGATCTTCTTTGTACAAAGGGAGTGAAAACTACCTGCGGCTCAAAGATTCTTGAAAATTTTGTTCCCCCATATGATGCTACAGTTGTTGAAAAACTGAAAAATCAGGGTGCTGTCATTGTCGGTAAAGTTGCCATGGATGAATTTGCCATGGGATCCACTTCTGAAAACTGTGCTTTTAATGTTCCGAGAAATCCCTGGAAAAACGGTTACGTCGCAGGTGGATCATCGGGAGGGTCAGCCTCATCTGTTGCGGCCATGGAATGTCTTGGTTCACTTGGTTCAGATACCGGTGGCTCCATCAGGCAACCTGCGTCCCTGTGTGGGGTTGTTGGTATGAAACCTACCTATGGCCGGGTTTCTCGTTACGGCCTGGTGGCCTTTGCTTCTTCATTAGACCAGGTTGGCCCCTTAACCCGTGACGTAACAGATTCTGCAATGATGATGAATGGTATTGCAGGGTATGACAAACGGGATTCCACATCAGTTAAACAGGCTCTTCCTGATTTTACCGCATCTCTTACCAAGGGACTTGCGGGGATGAAAATAGGTATCCCAAAAGAATATTTTGGGGAAGGGCTGGACGGAGAAGTGGCTGAAGTCGTAGAAAATGGAATTCAGATTCTGCGCGATTCCGGAGCTGAAACCGTAGAAGTTTCATTACCTCACACCGATTATTGTGTTGCAGTCTATTATTTGATTGCCTCTGCGGAGGCCAGTTCAAACCTTGCCCGTTATGATGGAGCTGTTTATGGATATCGTGATCAGAACGCAGAATCACTTGCTGATATGTATCGTGAAACCCGTTCCAAGGGGTTTGGGGATGAAGTGAAGCGTCGCATCCTTATTGGAACCTATGCTCTATCTTCCGGCTATTATGATGCCTATTATAAAAAGGCATCCCAGGTTCGTACCCTTATTCTTAACGATTTTCGAAAGGCCTATGAGTCCTGTGATTTGCTTATCTCACCGGTTACGCCCACTCCTGCCTGGAAATACGGGGCGCATGCAGGTGACCCGCTCGCATTGTACCTTTCTGATATTTTGACAATTTCAGCAAACCTTGCGGGAATCCCCGGAATATCAGTTCCAGGAGGTTTCAGTAGCGCTGGGCTCCCAATTGGTATCCAGCTGCAGGGACCTCATTTTCGTGAGGATACTCTTTTAAAAGCAGCATTTAACCTGGAATTGGGAACAGGATTAGCTAATAAATGTCCGGAGATTTAGTACCTTATAATTTTTTTTGTGTTTTTTGAAAAAAAATTGGTGAAGGTACTTATACCGGTGTTAGCAGCTTATAATTTTTTTTGTTTTTTGATTCAACGGAGACTATCACTGTGAAAGCACAGGTTCCAGACAACATCAAATCCATCGTTCCCTATCCCCCCGGAAAGCCTATTGAAGAGTTGGAGAGGGAATATGGGGTGAAAAATTCCATTAAACTTGCTTCCAATGAAAACGCTTGGGGGTCTTCGCCAAAAGCCATTGAAGTTATTCGTCAGTCACTGAACAACCTGCATCGTTATCCGGATGGTTCAAATTATTACCTGGTACAGGCTATTGCTGAAAAAGATGGATTCTCGCCGGATGAAGTTATTGTTGGGAATGGTTCGGATGAGATTATTGAGTTTCTTGTTAAGGCCTACGTAGAGTCCGGGGATGAGGTGATAACAAGCCATCCTTCTTTTCTCAGGTACCAGAAGGTGGTTCAGGTGAGGGGCGGGGTGAATAAAGTTCTCCCTTTAAAGGGGATGCATCATGATCTCGATGCAATTCTTGCCTCTGTCACTGATCGTACCCGCCTTATTTTTCTTGATAATCCCAATAATCCAACGGCTACGGCCATTGAACCGGCTAAACTGTATAGTTTTCTCAGCGAAGTGCCCGAGTTTGTCATCGTGGTGCTCGATCAAGCCTATGTGGATTTTATGGATTACGATAAACAGGTAGATGTATACTCACTTGTTAAAAATTCAAAAGACCGTTGCGGGGTTGTGGCTCTTCGCACATTTTCCAAAGCGTATGGTCTTGCAGGAATTCGTGTGGGCTACGGATTGATGAGTGCTGAGCTTGCGGGATATTTGCACAGAGTAAGGCAGCCCTTTAATGTGAATCAACTTGCTCAGGTGGCTGCCATTGCCGCAATAAAGGATACGGAATTTTACGAAAAAACACTCAAGGGAGTCAGAGAGGGGAAAGCCTGGCTACAAAAAGAGGTCGAGAAAATAGGGTGTACCAGTTACCCATCTCAGACAAATTTTTTTCTCATTGATGTGAAAGGGGATGCCACTGCTCTTTATGAGGCAATGCTTCATAAAGGGGTGATTATCCGATCAATGAAGGCTTATGGGTATACCAATGTGATTCGGGTGACAGTTGGTACAAGCGAAGAAAATGATCGTTTTGTTCACACCTTAAAAGATTGTCTCCAGGAGCTTGGATATGTCTGATACACGCAAGGAAAGAATTGTCACTATTGATGGTCCTTCAGGTGTGGGAAAATCTACAATCAGTCGCAGAATTGCTGCCAGCCTCTCTTTTACCTATCTTGATACCGGTGCCATGTATCGGGCAGTTGGCTTAAAGCTGAAAGAAGCTAGGGTTGATCTGGATGATGCTGACGCTGTTTTGGACTGCCTGAATGCTACGTCCCTGAAACTTCTTCCGGCAAGGGCTGGTAGTGATGGTGTGGGAGTGTTGCTTGATGGTCGTGATGTCAGTCAGGAAATACGCAGCCCTGAAATGTCCATGATTGCATCGGCAACATCAGCTTTACCTGCTGTTCGTGAAAAACTTACCTTGATGCAGCAGGAGATAGGCATAGAGGGAAAGATAGTTGCTGAAGGACGAGATACGGGAACAGTTGTTTTTCCTGGTGCTGCCTGGAAGTTTTATCTGGATGCGGCTCCTGGGATACGCATGCAGAGGCGAGCAGAGCAGCTTCGTTCACAGGGAAAGCAGGTGGATGAGGATGAACTGTTGGCAATGACAGTTAAGCGTGACCATGATGATCAGAGCCGGTCAATAGCACCCCTGTGTAAGGCAGTGGATGCTCATGTTATTGATACGAGTCTGTTGAGTATTGATGAAGTTACAGAGGCAATGCTTGCGCTTATTACTTAAGGCAGTAGAACAACTGAAGTTTCCCACTTTTTAACGATAGTGATTTAAGGTCAGTTACAGAAAGAAAGAATTGTTACAAAAAACATCAAATGACCCAAAAGGCTGATGAAAAAAGCTGGTTTCGTAACACATTGATATCACTAGGTAAAATAATTCAATTTTTTCTACCAGAAAGTTAAGTTTTATTATATAAAACAATAGGTTGTCAGTGCATATGACGCCCAGTTAAGAAACTCTGTGGGGGAATGATTTAGACAGCAGCAATTCCCGAGACGACCTGAAACCTAGCAATAGCATTGTTTGTTAAATTAGTCTTCGTAAACATTATGAAAAATATTAGAAAAGCCAACAATTTCCCTTGACATATCAATGAGATAGGATTTTTTACCTTTTTGTAAGGATAACAATAACTTACAAGGAGGTTACAATGTCGAACCAAATCGTAGCAATGAAAAAGGCCCACAAAGCAGAAACCGTACGAAATGATTATCAAACAGGATGGTGAGACAAAAAATGACTGCGAGCGCAATGCTATTAAGCGCTTACTAAAGAAACTCAAAAAAGATCATCCGCATTTGAAGCTCATACTTAATCAAGATGGACTTAGCTCTAACGCACCTCACATTAAAGATATTGAAGAATATTCTCACAAGTATATCCTGGGTGTAAAGGACGGTGATCACGTGTTTCTTTCCAACTATATAGACTTGGCAGTTGAAAACGGTGAAGCTGTTGAAATAGAGTTTCCTGACAAAAAGAATAAGCATATAACTCATTGTTTTCGCATCGTATATAATGCG
>JAFLJO010000045.1 GCA_022712975.1 Desulfocapsa sp. | reverse complement strand
GTCCATAGTTGGCTCCGATAGCTATTTTGATTTGAAGTATAACGCCCCGCTTCACTGGTTCGTCCAGTGCAAGCGGTTGTTGGTAATAAGTGGGTCGAATGGCTGTTATCTTTTCAACTGCCAGCCTTGTTTCTCCGCTGGCGATAGCTCTTTCCTGCCAGACACCACCAAAAACAAAACTGACTATCTTGAAGCGGGTGACCGTCGCATAATCTCTATCCGAGTTAGAAGCCGATATCCTTTTTATATCGAAGCCGATGCAGACACGCTGCCACCTGTTTAGATCAAAGCCGTTGTCATTTTTCTTTTTCGAAGGCAATCATAGCAGCCTTGCTTCAATCTGGGCAGAGGTCGTTGTCCTTTTTCTTCTCAATGGCAACAACCGTCACATTGCCATTAAACCGAATTGAAGCTGATGGCTTTTCCACAGTCGAAGCCAATTTCCAATATTCTGCCCTCTGTCCGAGCCGAATCCACGGATCTCTTTTAAAAACCGCTATCCCTTTGCACATTCTCTGATGTGCAAATTTGCGGACTAATAAGTGGATCGAATGGCTGTTGTCTTTTCAACTGCCAGCCTTGTTTTTCCGCTGGTGGTAGCTCTTTCCTGCCAGACTACACCAAAAACACAACGGTCATTTTCCCATATCGTTGGTGTTGTCACTCTCAGGTTCGGCTTTGTATTTGTTGCCTGACCAGAAAAAAAACAACTGACTATTTTGAAGCCAATTACCGTCACACAATCTCTATCCGAGTTGGAGACGATATCCTTTTCCTCTTGAAGCCGATGTCCGACAAGCTATCACCTGTTTGGATCGAAGTCGTTGTCATTTCTCTTTTTCGAAGCCAATTTCCAATATTCTGCCCTCTGTCCGAGCCGAAGCAACGGATCTCTTTTAAAAATCTCTATCCCTTTGCACATTCTCTGATGTGCAGATTTGTGGACTAACGGCTGGTATCACTGGAAACAAGCGGGATTACCTACCAAGGTTATTCGCAGCTGTGAGCTTGGGTAACCGCGCTGCTTGTTTTCCAGTGAATACCTTTGTTCTCTGATTTATACTTTGACAGTATCCCACTCCGGTACTGTCTGTTTTTTGGGTACAGCATCGAGTATTTTGGTAACTTTTGCTTTAAGTGTAGAGATGTTCTTCTGTGATATTCTTGATTCTACAATAGATAATGCTTCAAGTTGGCTCAATTGTGTTGTTAAAAAATAGTTGGCGAGATTATTTAAAGAAACACCTTGAGCTTTAGCTTCACATGCTAAACGGATTTTTAGCTCAGCTGGAACCCTTAAAGTAACAACTTGTGTGTTATTCATGATCATACCTCCAGAGGTAATAAAAATCTCCAGGAGTTATCACTTTGAATGGATGACTTTTCAGTCTACCAAAGTGAAAGTCCTTGGTATTTGAAGTAATCAAGTATTGGCTGTTGCTCGTAAATGCACATTCAACGAATAAATTGTCATTTTCATCAAGCAGGTTGGGACGTAGGCGGTAGTAAATTGAGCGTTTATCTGCAAGCAATACCAACAAATCCAAAATATCTTCAACCTGTTCGGTTGAAAGATTAATTTTTTTGAGTATCTTTTTTCTTTTTAAAACATCTTCGTATTCAAAGAGAACAGGAGTTGATATTGCCAATTTCAACTTTTCTTCAAGAATAAGCCTTAAAATTAGATGAGAAGCTCCGGTTTGACTGAGTAAAGCAGCCAGAAGAGTATTTGTTTCTAATGTAATAATCATACGAATATGATAGCGCATTTGAATACAAACGGCAATGTTTGACTCTCAATCACTGATTATTTCACCTACCAATTAATACTATTTTTTTCTTAGTCGGGTTGCTACAGAGAACGCCTCGCTTCACCGGCAAAATAAAGCTGCATAGCGAAGCGGCGCAGCTTTATTTTGTCCGAGTGTAAGCGTTTGTTAGGTCTTTTTATATAATTGATATAGCTCTAGTTTATATTTTTCAAGTGAGTCTAGTATTTGTTTTTTTGCTTTATTCTTAGAAACACCCAAATCATTAACTTCAAGATTAATCATATTAATATTTAGGGTCAATTCAGATTCCGCAGTTATTTTATTACTATCAGAAAACTCATATTGAATTTTACAAGTTCCTGAGAAACCATCACATGAATATAAATAATGACATGTTAATCCATATAACTGTATAAACTCATAATAACTAGTATCATCGACAAAAAATGTAGAATGTAAATCCTTCCCCTTCATTTTCATATCTTCTATTTTATCTCTCATCCACATTAGTTCATCAGGTGGATTAGACTTATTTTTATCTGGTGAGAAATGTACATCTTTAGTATCACTGAATGATAGAAATGAGTGTTTTGCTTTTTGTGTTAAATCATTTAAAAATTTAATCCTATTTTCATTGCTAAAGTCAGTGAATTTTATTGATTTAATTTCTTCCGTTTTATCTATGTGCCCAACATCCTTAAAATGATCAATCATTTTATCTGCAACTTTATTTGCAAAGGTTTTTGTCTCAGGTGCTGTGTGAGTTAAAGAAATATTAACATCCACATCATTACCATCTTTTTTAAACTCTACGCGACCTTTATGATAAGTTTTATTTTCTCCGAAATTCCTAGTTAAGTTTTCTCTTGATATTTCAAAATCAAGAGCAATATGCTCAGGGTTTGACTCTTCAGCGACAAACACGGGTGGACTGACTAATTGACATCCTCCAAACTGATCGTCTAATAAAGAATTAAAATCCATCTCATCAGGCAACCCATCATATAGCGTACTTTTAGATGACCATGAAATACTGCGCGTTTTATATTTTGGATTATCTTCTTTTTGCTTATATGACTCCCTTAGTTCTGAATACTCATAAGGTGAAATTCCAGTTTTAACTATAAGAGGTGCTATTGTTTTCTTATCATCAAATGATGTAAAGATGCCTCTTTTCCGAGCTAGTTTTTTAAGTTCTGATGGATTGACATTAGTTTGACTTATTAACTGCCTTAAATAATCACCAGTTGGCAAATATACCTTATTATCATGCATCATTTAAGCTCCTATAGTCTGGATTATAGCTCTTTACGATAACATTATTTTTAACTTCATTCTCAAATGAACTAATAGCATTTAGCACAGCATTATTATGTTTTTTCCTTAGATAATTTGGAAACAAAAAGAGGTAGTCACAAGTTATATCATTTGTGTAATTCCTTGCTGCTTGTATTAGTTCAGGCATTTCACCCTCATCAAAATTGTCACTTACAGCAATACAAAATGTGTCTATCTCACCAGTTTTTTTGAGGATGAAAGGTATCACTGGTGAGTTAATGTATTCAACGGGTAAGATTTTACCGTACTTGCTTATTTCAGTATCTGAGACATTTATTGAAGTATCAGGATAGTAAAAATTAATATCATGATTAGAGTACGATAGTTTAAGCTGGTTCATGACCTGAAATATAAATTCTATTTTTTGATTGTCAACGACATAGATGACACTAAAATTTAAATCGCTATCTAGCCTACAAGACTCTAATTTTGATATTACATCATGGTATGTGTCATCACTATGAGACAACCAAAAAAGGACTCCAATGTCCGATGATTTTTTGTAAGAACTGAACTTATTTAATTGCTTTCCTTTGAATGGAGATCCATTGTAGCACTCTATAGTTTGTGCCAAATCTGTCATATGATCTTTGAATTTTGATATTGGGCTATTAGGATATGGAGCATCTGAGTTCTTAACAGAGATAACCAAACTATGGACGGTATTACTTTCTAGTGAGCTTCTGTAGCTATACAAATAATCAATACCATGCGTTCCCTTAATTCCTTTCTTTGAGCTTTTCAGTGCATGTTTTTTTGGCTTAAGGCATTTTAAAGATTCATTAGAAAGTGCATTATTCCAGCCTATCAGTTCAAAGAAATTACCTGTGATGTTTTCACCAATCTCACCAATTAATTTTGATAATTCACCCATTTGATATCCTATATTTTTTAACTATCTGATTATTACACACTAATCATAAGTGCTACTGACCTAACGTATAGCATCAGCGGCAGACAAAAGATGCAGAGCGAGGCACGAGCGGCGCAGCTTTTGTCTGTCCGCTGGATGCTTTTGTTAGCCCTTTTTTATGCACTTACGCTACCTTTTGAGCGTATAAATGCTGTTGAAACTCAATAAATAAGGAACTAATTTCTGCCACATCGCCCAATATTGCCTTTGCATCTTCAAGTGAATGATATTTATTGGTAAGCAATACAGGTAATTTTTCTTGAGAAAGCTCTTCTACACCTGATTCAATATATTTATTCAAGACAAACTCTATAAACTCCTGCTGCCTTTTATTTAAAAACGCTAATATCGTTGCCTTCGCCCTTGTTACTCTTTCTTCTCTGGTAATCGGCTTTATGTCGCTGTTAAAAACATATTCCAAGACATCGTATAAATCACTTTTTTCTGCATCAATTAATTTTTTCAGCGTATCCAATTCATCTTTACCAAATCCAGCCTCATCCAGTTTTTCCAATAGCGTTTTACGGGTTTGCGGATTACTCCACAGCGTTCGCAATTCATCTTCATCTTGAAATAAATTAGGTAACTCACCAAACAGATTATTTAAAAATTCCTCTGCTGAAATTGGCTTGCCGGCTGCACTCCAAAATGAAGTAGCAACCATGTGTTGAATTTCTCTCTCTTTGCCGTCTTTTAGCATTATTTTCACTTTTTTGGGACAGACACAAGGACTTTGCCTGCAACTCTCACAAGGTGGGGGAGGTTCTTTGGTGCAATTACAAGGTGATTCGCCACATTCAGGGCATGGCTTGGGCGGTGTTTTTTCACAAATACATGGGATTTTGTCACAAACCTTACAGGGATCTTCTTCAACGGGTTCACCGTCCCATTCAGGATCAGAAAACCGTTGATAAGCATCGACAAAATCATACATTGTAAAAAACTCTTTACCGTCAAAAAGTCGTGTTCCACGTCCTACAATTTGCTTAAATTCGATGATTTGATTCACGGGGCGCATGAGAACAATATTGCGTATGTTTCGAGCATCCACCCCCGTAGAAAGTTTTTGAGAAGTGGTTAAAACGGTCGGAATCGTTTTTTCATTGTCTTGAAACTCCCGTAAAAACTGCTCGCCTATTTCGCCATCGTTGGCAGTAACACGCACACAATAATTTGTATCCTTGGACTTTTTATATTGATTCACTAAATCTCTAATTGCCGCCGCATGAACTTGAGTGGCACAGAAAATAATGGTTTTATCACCTGGGTTGGCTTCATCCATATAAATCTGAACCCGTTTTGCTTCACGCTCCTTGATCTCAATGATTTTGTTGAAATCATCCTCTTCATACAGTCGACCTTCTTCGACTTGACCCTCAATAATATTATCATCAGGCGTATATATGTAGTCGTCCAGTGTTGTCTTAATACGCTTGACTTTAAACGGCGTTAAAAATCCATCATTGATGCCCTCTTTTAACGAATAGATATAAACAGGCTCACCAAAATAGGCGTAAGTATCCATATTATTCTTACGCTTGGGTGTTGCCGTTAAACCCAGTTGAACGGCTGGCGAAAAATAATCCAAAATACCCCGCCAGTTACCCTCGTCATTTGCACCACCTCGGTGACACTCATCAATGACAATGAAATCAAAAAAATCAGATGGATATTGCCCGAAGTTGTAAGGGGGAACGCCGTATTGTGGCTGTTTTTCAGCCGCCATAGCGTATATCTCATCATTTATTGGTTTTGATGCAGATATTGTACTCATTGGAGCTTTTGTCATAAAGGACTGGAAGATGGTGAAAAAGATACTGCCATTGGTCGGAACTTTCCCTGTCTTTTTAACCTCTTTTGGTTTGATGCGAACCATTGCATCATCGGGAAAAGCAGAAAATGAATTAAACGCCTGATCAGCCAAGATGTTGCGGTCGGCAAGGAATAATATTCTAGGCCTTCTCTTGCCATCACGATTCAAGTTCCAGCGGGTTTGAAACAATTTCCATGCGATTTGAAACGCAATAGCGGTTTTCCCTGTACCAGTGGCAAGGGTTAATAGTATTCTATTCTTATTTTGTGCGATGGCTTCAAGGGTGTTCTTAACCGCTATTTCCTGATAATACCGCAGTTGCCAAGTGCCACTTTTATCTTCAAAAGGAACAGCAGAAAATTGTTCGCGCCAATCATTTTGATCGCTATAGGTTTTATCCCATAATGCTTGTGGCGACAGAAAATCATCTACTAATTTTTCTTCGCCTGTTTTTAGGCAAATTTGATAAATTTCCCTGCCATTGGTGGAGTAGGTGGTCTCAAGGTTGAGCTTCCCCGCATAGAGCTTGGCTTGTGCTACGCCTTCGCCCACCTGCAACTCTTCACTTTTCGCCTCAACCACCGCCAGCTTGATGCCTTTATAAACCAGAATATAATCAGCCATCAGCGGTTTTGCCCGAGAACCGCCAACCTGTATTCTGCCATCGGTTATTTTACAGACATTGCGTTCACGCAGGATTCTTGAACTATCGACCACACCCCAGCCACAACCTTTAAGTTTTGGGTCGATGAATTCTGCTCTGGTTTCGGCTTCATTCATTTGATTTATCCCGGCATCCTACGGCAATAATAGCATCAAGATTGTAATAGTTAACGGCTTTCGTTTGGGTTTCACTCTCCATTGCACCGTGTTGTGTGGTATGTTCCAAAATGGAACCAACCACTATTTCGTCCAATTCTCCGCTATCAAAGATGTTTTTCAGGTGCTTTGTGATGGCAGGGCGTTTTACATCAAAGAGTTCTGCCATTTTTTTCTGAGTCAGCAAGATGGTTTCATCCTGAAAGATTGTATCTATTTTTACCGTGCCGTCTGGGGTGGTGTAGAGGACTATTTCAGAGTAGTTGGAGTTAATCATAGCTCCCCCCTAAAAGCTTTTTGCAGGATGGATTTTTTTAGTTCAGCTAGGCTGTCTAGTTTTTGTTGGTAGGTTGATTCTAATTTTTTGGTTTCAGATGAAAAGTTATCTAACTGTTTTACGATTTGTTTTTGTTCGTTTAAGGGTGTTTTAGGGATGGAAAAACTACGTAATGCTTTTAATGAAACGGTTTTTTGAGCTGTTCCTGTTGCCGTTTCATGGGCTTGTTTTATTGCCTGTGGGGAAAGAACCCAATAAAATAGCCATTTACTATCTGTATCTTTATTTGGTCGTATCAGTCCAATATGGCGTTGAAAGCAAAATTTGAAATCTGATACAATTAAAACAGGAATACCATAAGAGCCTGTGACTGTGTATAAAACATCGTTTTTTTGAGGCTTTCGTTTTTCATGTATTTTCTGAAAATACTCAGTTGACACCATAAATGTTTTTGAAAAATCAATCCTGTTTTCTTGTTTGTTAATATTAGAAATGGTAATGAAAGGAATGCCTGTTTCTGTCTTGGGTGGTGGCATATGATCGCCGTCAGCAATATAAACAGCAATACTCGCAAGTGTTGTTTTCTCCCATTCTCCATTATCAAAAATTCGCTGCAATTTTGATTGAAAAAGCTCTTTAGCATTATTAAGATTCTGCTCCGCATTCTGTTTCACCTTGTCAATGGCGACAAAGGCTTTATCCAGAATTTTAACAATGCGTTGTTGTTCTGGGAGAGGGGGGATTGGAATTTGAACAGGAGACAAATTTTGTCTTGTAATTTGTGGTTGTGCTGCACCCGTAATAACATTTGAAATGTCCGAGCCGCCTCTAAAAAAATACTCCAAGAAGTCTCGCTTCAATGAACAATTTTTTGGCTTGATAACCATTGCATTTCCATTAATCCAAGACTTTGGTAATGAAATATTTACAGAGCCACAAGTTGCCCCACGACAAGTAACCAATAATTGAGTGTCTTCGTGATTATATTTATCATATTGACCAATAACTCCATTAGCACCAAAAACAGGAAATTCGCCGTTAGCAATCATATCTTTTTTTGATATGGTTTTGGGCTGATAGACTTCACACACCTCCCCCAACTTCTTAATCTCCCAACCCTTCGGCAATTGAGAATTATTTTTCACCGATACCCTCATTTTCAATTATCAACTTTCCATTGTCCATTGTTGAACCATTATCCATTGCAACAACAGGCTTCCCCGTCTGCTTTTCAATCTCAACCCGCGCTTTTTTGGCAACTGTGCCACCTTTACGAGCGACGCTTTTATTTTCTTCCAGGCCATCAGGCTGTTGTTGTTTGGAAATTTCGGCGGTGGAGGCTTCGGCTAACATATTCAGCACCAATTCAAGATTGGACATATTGTCTCGCAGGTTTTCCTTTTTTAATCCTTTGAGTTTTTTATACTCTTTTACTGATTTATCTGCCCATGCCTGAGTAATTTCATTGGTCAATATGGCATATTCCAAGCCTTCTTTTACCCCTCGTTCCTGCCACTCATCGGTTAGCTCTTTTCTGACTTCAATACTTTTAAGGCGTTGATTAATCCATTCTTTGGAATAGCCTTTCGTTAGATAGGATTTCATTGCTCTATCAAAAGCGAGTTCAGGATCGTCTATTTCATCAATCCTTTCTGCCCCCACTTTTGCAAGCCAGCGTTTAAAGGGTTCTGCTTTTGGTGACGGAATGGATTGAATTAGACGTAAAAGTTGTTGTGTATCAGCCACATCGGTTAATCGCATTTTTCCGTCGGCAGCTTTCAGTTTCAACTGGTGACAATTTGTCACCGTTTCATTGCCTTCTTTTTTTAATCGCTCTTTTAGTTTATTCCAATACTTTCTGGCTATTTGAAAGTTTTGTTGGTCGGTCAAAACAGCAATCACATCAATTATAGAAAAATACCAAAGCTCTTTGTCATCATCCCAATGAGTTCTGATAGTTTGGTCTTGAAACAATTGAATTTTATCTTTTTGCTTCATATTACATCTCCCCATTTTCAATGATCAATTGTAAATTTCCCATTAACAAACTGCTTTCATTATCCAACTCAACCATTGCTTTTAATATTTCTTCTGGGCTTCGCAGTGGGGCTTCTTCAGGTGTATGAGGGTTTTTAGCTGAGAGGTCAAAAGTGTTTTGGTTAATATCGCTGATTTTAACTGTCCAGGAATTCTCGCTCTCCGCTTGTGTTTTTTGCAATTCCACAAATTCAGCCAAGTCCTGCTCGTTCAGGGGATTGATTTTCCCTAGATTCCTGTCCAGATTAAGCTGATAAAACCAGGTCTCGTTGGTGGCTTTGCCTTTTTCAAAAAACAACACCACGGTTTTTACCCCTGCTCCTGTAAAAGTACCGCTGGGCAAATTTAATACCGTGTGCAGATTGCAACTGCTTAATAGTTCTTTGCGTAAGGCAACGGAGGCATTATCAGTATTACTCAAAAAGGTATTCTTGATAACAATACCTGCTTTACCGCCTGCTTTTAGAATCTTGATAAAATGCTGTAAAAACAGAAAGGCGGTTTCACCCGTCTTGATGGGGAAGTTTTGCTGTACTTCGGCTCTTTCCTTGCCACCAAAGGGCGGATTGGCTAATACGATGTCATAGCGGTCTTTTTCTTGAATATCGCCTAAGTTTTCCGCAAGGGTGTTAGTGTGGATAATATTGGGGGCTTCGACACCATGCAAAATCATGTTCATAATGCCGATGATATAGGCAAGCGATTTTTTTTCTTTGCCGTAAAAGGTATTCTTTTGTAGGGTTTCGCTGTCTTTCGTAGATAGTTTTTTGCTGGCTCGCAAATATTCAAAAGCTTCAACCAAAAATCCTGCTGAACCCACCGCACCATCATAAATGGTATTGCCAATTTTTGGGCTAACGACTTCGACAATAGTTTTAATCAAGGGGCGTGGCGTATAGTATTCGCCGCCATTACGCCCCGCATTCCCCATATTCTTGATTTTGCCTTCATACAGATGGCTCATCTCATGCTTTTCAGCATGGGTTCTAAATCGTAATTCATCAATCAGGTTGACCACTTCCCGTAAGTTGTAGCCGCTTTGAATCCTGTTTTTCAGTTCACTGAAAATCTCGCCAATTTTATATTCAATAGTATTGGCATTGTCAGCGTTGACCTTAAATTTTTTAAGATAGGGAAATAATTTGATATTGACAAAATCCGCAAGATCATCACCTGTTAAGGCATTGTGATCAATTTTTCCGTTTTCCAGTTTTGGGGCAGCCCAATTAGTCCATTGGAATTTTTCATCAATAATTTTGCTGTAACTTTTACCTGAAAGCTCGGCGGCAGTTTGCTTGTCTTTTTCCAGATCATCCAGATATTTTAGAAACAACACCCATGAGGTTTGCTCTACATAATCCAGCTCACTACCGCATCCTGCATCTTTATGGAGTATGTCATCTATGTTTTTAAAGGTTTGTTCAAACATGGGTATCCTTCATGAGTTTTGTTTATATCCTCCGTACTTGGTTTGAGGGGCTAACATCACAAATCAATGGCGCGGCTTTTTGCGTCCATTGCATTTGAATTTTTATAAAATTCAGCAGATTATTCTCCTAATTACTCTGCAGAAAAAAGCAGGTTTTTATAATCTGTCCGGCCTTCCTGATCTTTGCATGATGGTGGCTCGGGAGAGCGGGCAGGAGGTTCCTTTATCTCGTCCCATTATCGGAGCCAATCTGTTCTCCTGTGAGACCGGTATCCACCTCCAGGGAATCATGGCAGATCCTGCCACCTATGAGCCCTTTAATCCTGCGAT
>JAFLJO010000033.1 GCA_022712975.1 Desulfocapsa sp. | reverse complement strand
CCGCTAGTTAGTGTGCAGCAAAAGCCAATTCGTTCTGCCGTAGGCAGCAAACTATTCTGGCTTCTGTCCTCTGACTTCTGGCTTCTGTTTTATCGGTGGCAACAGCAAAGAGGATCCACCCGTTCCCATTCCGAACACGGTAGTTAAGCTCTTTTGCGCCGATGGTACTGCATGGGCAACTATGTGGGAGAGTAGGTCACCGCCGATTTCTTTTTTTCTCTTTTATAGAGACTAAAAAGCCTCAATCAGATTATTCTGATTGAGGCTTTTTTTGTGCGTTCTATTATTCCTTACTGTTCAATACGATCAGGGTAGTTCCTATACTCGGTGAGAGGGATTCAGATAGTTTCACCTATAAATCCGCATGGACAGCGAGAACTTATTGTTGGACTTTTCTGAAGCACTAATTGTTACATCGTTATTCTCTCATATATCTTTTCTGTTATTTCAATAAAGTCTTCAAAACTTCACACTTCCGACATATCACCATCTTACCCCGAACATCAATATTTTTTGTGCAATCACACTTAGTGCCACAAACAAACCAACACATATCACCACATTGAAATTCCCAGGCTGGACAGTCGTCTTTCAATTCACACGACTTCCTTTCCCAGCACGGCTGAGTGTTTTTAAACTTCTTACTTTTCTTCTGATAGATAAGAAACCAGAGTTGCCTCTCAATATGCAGCGGAATTTTTCTCCAGCCCTGCTCGTAGCTATGAATGGCTTTTAATGAAACACCGAGCAATTCTGCAAACCGCTTCTGCGTTCTATTTAATTTTTTACGTATTGCTACAAAAGCTTCTTTTTCCACAAGAGTCCCTGCTACTTTAGTCGATATAGTTTATATCCAATTGTTAAATCAGATTGTGGTATAATACATTGAAGTAGTCAAGATAACAGATACGCCCTTTTTTTTCTGTAGAATTCCTGCTAATTTCCTCATAAGATCAGAGCATACTGTTCTTTTAAACCTATCATTTCACAGCTATGAAACATTACTCCCCGTCAAATATTATGTAACGCTCGCACAAAACATAGAACAACGTACCTCAGTAGACGTTTTACTGTTAAAGGCATTGGACTCTCCGGTATTTTAGGAGTCTACTCAATCTGATTCTTCCTCGTAAAAAGAAAAAGAGTCTGGTATAAACCTCTTTCAGATGGAAAAGGATACAAAAAAATCAGCAGGCATTCTTTATATCGCTGCAACACCCATTGGGAATCTTGAGGATATCACCCTGCGCTGCCTGCGCATGCTCGGTGATGTCGATTTAATTGCTGCAGAAGATACCCGACATACCAGAAAACTCCTGACTCATTTCAATATCTCCACACCACTTATCAGCTATTATCGTGAAAAAGAGGTTGAGCGATCCGCACAACTGGTGAAACGTCTCCTTGGTGGTGAATCAATCGCTCTTGTATCAGATGCCGGTACCCCTGGAATATCTGATCCCGGAGCAGTGCTTGTAACCAGAGCACGTATTGCAGGAATTGAAATTGTTCCTCTACCGGGTGCTTCTGCGATTGCTACTGCTCTTTCTGTTGCAGGATTAACGAACCCGCACTTTCTTTTCTTAGGTTTTGTTCCTTCCAAAAAATCACAACGGCGATCACTTCTCACATCTCTGACAGACGCCCCGTGGCCCATTGTTTTTTACGAATCTCCGCGCCGCATTCAGGGACTGCTAACTGATGTCCTAAATGTTATGGGTAACCGTGACGCTTTCTGGGGGAGAGAACTTACGAAAGCCTATGAAGAACTCAAAAGTGATACGATACAAAACCTTCTTGATTTTGCAGCGTTAAAGAAAAATCGTGGAGAATTTGTTCTTATCGTAGAGCCAGGAGTAGCCATATGTGCTGAAGGAGAAAATCTTCAGGAACTCCTCATCTGGTATCGCGATAACACCAGTATGTCCCTCAAAGATGTCAGCCGCAAAATAGCTGGTGATCTTGGTTTGTCCCGCTCAAATGTTTACCGGGAAGCCCTTGATATTTACAAAAACAAAGTGAAATGATCAGCTGGGAACTCTCTTTATTATGCGGCTTAATTCTGCTGGTTTTTCCTGTATTATTCCCAACTACAAAATAGTTTTCATCCTTCTACTAAAAGGACAATCATGACTATCAGAAGCTGCGTCAGCCCCAAAAAACGATTCTTTTATGGAATCCATAAACCAAACTACAATGTCCAAAATTTGCGATATCACGACAAAATTGAATCGCTGGGTTCCCTTGATTCCGAGAATTCTTATACTAACAAGGCCAATTTTCCACAAACGCATCTACAAGTAGACGGGGCAGACTGGATTTTTGAAATTCCGAATCCTTTCTCATTTCGTGGCTCCACCTTTATAGATAAGGAGTGGGCTGATAACAGTGCCAACAATCCTGATCATATCCACCTGCCAACAAAGCCTTTACTGTCTTTTTGTCAACTTCTGGATACTGAACAGATTTCACCTACTTTGCTTGAAAAACTGCCCCCTCCCCTGCTTCTCACACTCGCCACCACATCAACCGATCCTGTTGACCTGTGCAGATTAGCCGAAATCTGCTGTCATATTCAAAAAGATTCAGACGGTACTCCCACGGGACTTGATTATAAAAAAAACAATCATGGACAAATACGTGCTGTAATAACAGATCATGCCTTATTTGAGGCTGTTGCCAACAATCCAGCACTCCCTGACAGCTACAAACTTGTCATGGTCTTACGTCCGGGTACACAGGGTGGAAGTGAAATCGTAGGTGAATTTGAGGAGAGCAATAAAACTCATGTCTTTGAATATCTTAGACGTAATTCTTACATTGCTGGAGGACATTACGCTGCAAATATGGCTGATAATGCCATTCGCTATTCCATAGACCATTTATCAGAAACTGATATGACAGGGATGCGCCATCTCTATTACCAACGCAGCTTTATTCGATTAGCCATTCAGCTTGGAATTGAAATTGACAGTGAACAGAAGGTCTATTCTGAAAACTCACTCGAAACACTAAGAAATAAAATCAGCAAAAAGATTGCAGCAGGAAACACTCCGCCTTTCACAGCCACATTATGGGGCTGGAATTTTGGATTTGATTATGCACCGACAAATTATCGACTCCATGCATCTCACCAACAGATTCACCAGCAATATGCCATGCTTCCTGAGAGTGTTGAATGCTTTTCCGGTGATCCACAAAAAAAAGTTGGTGATATGGCGTCATTTGGCTGTGGCGATATGGTGGCTGAAGTAATGCGGGGATATCAGCTTGAACATAAGAGTTCATTCTTTTCAGACTATCTTGCCTGTATCAGAAACAATGAACGTATGGATGGAAGAAATGATCTTGAAGCAAACCTGATAGTCTGGGAAGACGAGCATGCCATACTCTTTGTTCCAAAAGCACAGACTTCACAATGGGAACTCCAACTTATGGCATTACAGAATCAAAACGGAAAAACTATTGGTAATATTCTGGAAGCGGATACTGCTTCCAGAATATCACTCAACAAAGGAATTTTTCGTGCGCAAAAGGCTCTTGCCGGTCTTGCTGCAAAGATGGTCACCTCCATTGAGTACCCAAAACGGATAGGTAGTTCAGGTGAAGATGGACAACATCTCTTGTACAGTTTTCTGCCTCGTCTTCCAGAATCTCCGGGAGCATTCAGTGAAGCGCAATTACGATATATTAATGGCCACTATCCTGAAGATTTTGCAGCTGTTTGCAGACAACAGCTTGAAAAGGCAAATCTGTACTGATTAATGTTCAGTTTCGCTTTTCTGTCTTTTTAATACTTTTTGCAAACCAAGCTGTTCCTGAACATTAATAACCAGAGGACCGCCAATATTTGCACTGAGTTGCACGGTTCTCTGGTGGTCTTCTTTTTTCAGCATGAGAAACACACCAATATCCAATGGATTTTCAGCTTTAAGTATCTCCTGTTCAGTGTCATCCAGAAAGATATCATAGTTTAAATCATATGCTGTGGGATCAACAAGTGTGAATGTAACAACAGGTGCCTCACAGGATTCCAGCCAATACGCTGAAACTTTACCATCATCCTTGTGAAAAATTTTAAAAGTAGTGTATCCTTCAAATCCGGGAATACCTTTGGGAAATGTAAATATCTTTTCTGATTCAATTGATGGTTGTTGCGTCACTCTGCTTTGCATACTCATAATTGCTCCCTGCTTTTAATTATTTATAAAATTTATTGGATACTGTACATATCGGCAGTATGCATTTTTTTGTTAGACTTTTATTTTTGTTTCTTTTCATATTGGAGTTGTCGCATGGATCAAAATGGATTTTTTGGAAACTGGGGTGGAGCCTATATCCCCGAAATACTGCATCAAACTTTTGTGGAACTAAAGGAAGAATACACACGCTGTCGTAAGGATCCTGCGTTCTGGCAAGAGTATTTAACACTCATGTCAACATACTCTTGTCGTCCAACTCCACTCACCTATGCAGAAAACCTTACGCACCACTTTGGCGGGGCAAAAATCTATATTAAACGTGAAGATCTAAATCATACAGGTGCGCACAAGGCCAATAATGTCATGGGTCAGGGCTTACTAGTGAAACGAATGGGGAAAAAACGGGTAATAGCTGAAACAGGTGCTGGACAGCATGGCATGGCTACAGCCACTATGGCCGCAAAATTCGGACTCGATTGCACCATATATATGGGTGAAGAAGATGTACTTCGGCAACGCCCAAATGTATTCTGGATGGAGAAAATGGGTGCCACTGTGGTAACGGTTAAAGATGGCTCCCGTACCCTGAAAGATGCCATTAATGAGGCTTTTCGTGACTGGGTAACAAATGTGGATAACACCCATTACGTATTTGGAACCGCCTGCGGCCCTGCCCCTTTTCCTGAAATGGTTGCTTGGTTTCAATCAATTATTGGCATTGAGGCTGCTAAGCAAATCATTCAATATCATGGCAAGATGCCAGCCCGTGTTTATGCCTGTGTTGGTGGTGGATCTAATGCCATGGGAATATTTAAACGATTCCTTGATGAATCCGATGTGGAACTTATCGGTGTTGAAGCTGGAGGACATGGTGCAGACTCCCACGCCCATGCCATTCGTCTTTCAAGCCCTGATGCAACACCTGGTGTTGCCCAAGGGTATAAGACCATGTTTTTGCAGGATGAAGATGGCCAGATGAAACATACTCATTCTGTTGCTGCCGGTCTTGATTACGTTGGAGTTTCTCCAATTTTGAGTGATCTGTGGGATAAAAAACTGGTACGCTTTGAATCGGCAACTGATACAGAAGTCATGCAGGCACTCGATCTCACCATGAAACAGGAAGGTATTATTCCGGCACTTGAGTCATCCCATGCTTTTGCCGGAGCATTTAAAGAAGTTGGCAAACTTGCTAAGGATGATGCCATCATCATCAACCAGTCCGGTCGCGGTGACAAAGATATTTTCACCATTGCCCACGCATTTGACGATCCTTCATGGAAAAAATTCATTATTGATCGAGGCAAGGAATATAGCAACAGCTAGGGTAGAGAAAAGGCTGAAGGTGAAAGTCTATTTACCGGAAACATCTGAAACCAGGATTTAAATATGCAGTTAGAACAACAGTTACGAGACAAATTAAAAGACAAAGATATTCTTCTTATGACCCACATTGTTTTGGGTTATCCGTCACTTGATGTAAACCGTGAAGTCATCAAACAGATGGTCGAAAACGGAGTGGATTGTATTGAAATGCAGATTCCTTTTTCTGAACCTATGGCCGATGGCCCGGTCATCTTAAAAGCCAATCAGACTTCACTCGCAGCAGGGACGAAAGTTGCGGATTGTTTTACCTTTGCAGCCGAGATTTCCGAACAGTACGACATTCCTTTTCTCTTCATGACCTATTACAACATCATTTTTAAATATGGTGAAGAAGACTTTTTCAAACGAGCGAAGGAAAGCGGCATAAAAGGTTTTATTATCCCTGATCTTCCGCCTGAAATGGGTAAATCGTTCCTGACACTTGCCGACAAATATCAGATTTCTCCAATTCTTATCTACACTCCAACCTCCACAGACGAACGTATGAAAGAACTCGCAACATATGGAGATGGTTTTATTTATTGTGTCGCGCGACGAGGAGTCACAGGAAAAAAATCAGAATTTGATCAGGACTTTGATGGATACCTGGCCAGATGTAGATCGGCCACGAAGCTCCCATTGGCTGTTGGCTTTGGAATTCAGAGCAAAGAAGATATACAAGCCCTTAAAGGAAAGGCTGATATGGCAGTTATAGGATCACGGACAATACAGTTGGTGGAAAGTGAAGGTGCCGGAGCAGTGGGATCATTTATTGCGAGTTTGCGATAGATAGCAAAAATTAAAATTATCCGTTTCCAGTAACTTCTTCTGAGTACCAAGTATTCATAACTTATTGATTTCAAATCACTCTCCATTTTTCTCGGAGTCTGCGCTTACCTGTTTTTTATTACAGGCTTTATGGAGTAAGGCACTAATACTCTTCAGAAAGGGGCAAAAGACCTTTAAGGATACAATATGACAGCAAAATTCACCCACTTACACCTCCATACCCAATACAGTCTTCTCGACGGAGCAATCCGTATTCCCGACCTTCTTGCAAAATGCAAAGAGTACGGAATGGACTCTGTGGCCATAACCGATCATGGTGCCATGTACGGTGCTCTTGAATTTTACCTCAAAGCTAAAGAGCAGGGCATCAAACCCATCGTTGGTTGTGAGTTTTATATTGCACCGGGCAAACGCTCTGACCGTAATGCCGCTGCCCCCACAAAGGCTTATCATATTGTTTTGCTTGCCATGGACTATATTGGCTATCAGAATCTTATGCGACTTGCGGGTATAGCCCAGTTTGAAGGATTCTACTCCAAGCCCAGAATCGACATGGAAGTTTTAGAGTCACACAACCAAGGGTTAATCTGTTTAAGCGCCTGTATACACGGCGAAGTCCCCTGGCTTGTTATTCATAAGGGGATAGATGCAGCAAAAGCTAAAGCCAAACGCTTTCAGGATATTTTCGGTGACAGATTTTACCTTGAAATTCAGCAAAATAGCATCCCTGAACAAAAAACAGCCAATGAAGGGCTGGTAAAAATTGCAAAAGAGCTTGGCATAAAACTCGTTGCCACCAATGACTGCCACTACCTGAATCAGGAGGATGCTCATGCCCATGAGGTTCTGCTCTGTATCCAGACCGGCAAAACCATGAACGATCCCAAACATTTCCGTTTCTCTTCTGATACTTTTTATTTTAAATCCACTGAGGAGATGCAAAACAGTTTTAAGGCCTACCCGGAGGCTGTTGCAAACACCTGTGAAATTGCTGACAGGTGTAATCTTGAGATTGTTCTTGGTGACTATCATTTCCCTGAGTTTCCTGTACCAGAAGGCCAGACACTGGAAAGCATGTTTATGGATGCTTGCTGGGAAGGATTAAGGGATCGCTTTGCTGCCATGCGCAAAGCCGGAACATTCAGCAAAGAAATTGAAGAACAGTACAAGAAACGGTTGGAGTTCGAAATTGGCATCATTAATTCCATGGGATTTCCAGGCTACTTTCTTATTGTTGCTGATTTTATCAACTGGGCACTGGATCACAAAATTCCAGTTGGTCCGGGACGTGGATCAGGAGCAGGAAGTCTTGCCGCATACGCCATGCGGATCACCAATATCGATCCCATCCCTTACGGCCTTATTTTTGAACGTTTCCTAAACCCTGAACGTCTCAGCATGCCTGACTTTGATATTGATTTCTGTCAGGACAGGCGTGGTGAAGTTATTGATTATGTGCGCAGCAAATATGGTGGTGCCCCACATGTTGCACAGATCATCACATTTGGTTCCATGAAGGCTAAAGGTGTTATTCGTGACGTCGGGCGTGCACTCGACATACCTTTTAAGGAAGTAGATAGAATCGCCAAACTGGTTCCCGAAGCGCTGAAGATGACCATTGACAAGGCCATTGACGAAGAGCCGCGAATAGCTGATGCCGCCAATAAAGATCCCCGCATTGCAGAACTGATTAAAGTTGCTCAAACCCTTGAAGGGCTGGCTCGCCATACTTCCACCCATGCAGCAGGCGTTGTTGTCTCACCCAAACCAATGGTTGAATACCTCCCCACCTGCAAGGGAAAAGAGGGCGAAACACTCACTCAGTATGACATGAAACATACTGAACTGACGGGGCTTATCAAGTTTGACTTTCTAGGCCTTAAAACACTCACCGTAATTGATAACGCGTTAAAACATATCAAATCAGATATTGGAACGGATCTTGACATTGATGCGCTGCCCATGGATGACATCAAGACCTTTGGACTTCTCTGTTCCGGTGATGCACTTGGTGTTTTCCAGCTTGAAAGTACAGGGATGCGGGAACTTCTGGTGAAGATGGCACCCGAACAATTTACTGATCTTATTGCACTTGTTGCCCTTTATCGTCCGGGACCTCTTGGTTCCGGCATGGCTGACGATTTTGTTGAAACCAAACATGGTCGTGCCACTGCAAATTACCCCCTGCCCCAGCTTAAATCCGTACTTGAAGAAACATACGGAGTTATTGTCTACCAGGAACAGGTAATGAAAATTGCCAATATTCTTGCCAGCTACACCCTCGGCGATGCCGACACTCTACGTCGTGCCATGGGTAAGAAAATTGTTGAAGTCATGGACGAAGAAAAAGTCAAGTTCATGAAAGGTGCCAGGAAAAACGAAGTTGATGAGAAAAAAGCTGAATCTGTTTTTGATCTGATGGCCAAATTTGCAGGATACGGATTCAACAAATCCCATTCAGCAGCTTATGCCCTTATTTCGTATCAGACTGCTTACTTAAAAGCTCATTACCCTGCACAATTCATGGCCGCTTTACTCTCCTGTGACATGAACAATACGGATAAGATAGTTCTTTATATTAATGAGTGCAGAGAACATTCAATTGAGGTTCTGCCTCCTGATATTAATGAGTCTTTGATCGATTTTTCTGTTACTAATGACAAGATCCGCTTTGGGCTGGCAGCAGTTAAAAATGTGGGGAAAGCTGCCCTGCAATCCATTATTGAAGAACGAAAAGAAAGTGGACAATACAGCTCACTTGAAGATTTCTGCAACCGTGTCGATTCCAGAAAAGTGAACTCCAGAGTTATTGAAAGCCTTATCAAATCAGGCTCTTTTGATTCCGTTGGCTGTAAACGTTCCCAACTGATGGCCATTGTTGAGCAGGCCATGGACAAGGCAAAAGCTGTTCAACGGGATAAACAGAGTGGTCAGCTCTCCCTCTTTGCCCTGTCTCCTGCCACTGATACGACCGATAAAAGCAGTATAATTCTTCCTGATATTCCCGAATGGGACGAACGGCTGCGACTCACTCAGGAAAAGGAAACCGTAGGGTTTTATATAACAGGACATCCTCTTGATGAAGATCTGCATGAGATCAAAACCATCACAGACACTGATATTGCAGGTCTTGCCGAGTATGGTGAAGATCAACCCGTACGATTTGGCGGGCTGATTCGCAGCTGTAAACAGCTAAAAAGTAAAAAAGGTGATCCCATGGCCTTTATCGTCGTCGAAGACCTTTTAAATGCTGTTGAAGTGATCGTATTTCCAAATACCTATGCTGAGTGCTATTCACTGCTCTCGTCAACGGAAACTATTATTGTTCAGGGTACTGTGCAAAATGATGAACGGGGACCAAAGATCATTGCCGAGTCTCTGGAATTTCTTCCCGACGCCAGAGTAACCCATACGGAATCTATGAAAATTCTGCTTAACAGTGACAAAATCAGCAGAAAACGAATGGAGTCCCTCAAGCAAATTCTCTACCAGTATCATGGACACTGCCCCCTTCTTCTTACCATGCACTTTCAGGGACAGGGCGAAGTGGATATTGAAATCTTGAAGGATCTTACCGTTCGACCATGCAGGGAATTCACCGAAGCAACAGAACAGATACTTGGGTACAAGGCTCTGTCATATAAAAAGAAGACTATAACAAGCACTAAAAGGAAACGCTGGGGACAGGGAAAAAAAGCCTAACACTGGTGAACAGTACGTAAGCCAGTACTCTTTTCAGTACCCCTTGAGGGGGGGGGGGGGAAGTACCTTATCAGAATAATTGCTTTGAAAAAGACAGGTAAGCGCAGACTCCGAGAAATTATTCTGTAAGGTACTACTCTCTCTTTAGAAGCACAAGCCGCAATCGGGACAGGTCGAAGAACTTGTGGAAAAACGACTCCCGCAACCAGGGCATTGGGACTTTGAAACTCCTGTATCAATAACTGCATGGGCATTGCTGAGATCATGAGAACTCAGGCAAGTGGTTTTTTCAAACTCTTCCGCCAGCACCTCCGTGGCATCATCTCCATCTGACGTTTTTATCTGCAGATACATATTTCCACCACAGCTTGGACCGCAATTACTTCCGTCCCCGGTAAGAAGTGATGGAATAGTGGCAGCACCCAGTACCGCCTGAAGCTGTTTCATCTCATTTAAAGTGCCTTTCTTGATCGTTGTCAACTCGTCATCTGGCGAAATATCCATGGATCTTGCAGCAAGTTTGTTTTTGGCCGCCTCTTCCAAGACATCTCTTTCAGTGCCGGTAATTAAAGAGATATTACATGTTGCACAGGTTTTAAAATCTTCGCGATACTCTTCGTCACACTGGGGACAATAATTCAAATCTGGATCAATATAGCGCATTCTTGATTTCCCTGGTAGATTATATATTTACAAAATAAATCGGCTGAGATCCCTGTCCTCAACCACATCTCGAAGTTGTTTCCTCACATACTCGGCCGTTACCACAAAACGTTCTGATCCACGTTCACTTGCATCAAAAGAAAGTTCATCAAGCACTCGCTCCATAACTGTATGCAACCGCCTTGCTCCTATTTCTTCTGTTTTTTCATTCACTTCAACAGCTATACTTGCAAGTTCTTCTATGGCATCATCTTCAAAGATAAGTTCCACATTTTCAGTAGCCATCATTGCTATGTACTGTTTTGCCAGAGCACTTTCAGGCTCAGTGAGAATACGTACAAATTCATCTTTCCCTAAAGGATGCAGTTCTACCCGTATCGGGAATCTCCCCTGGAGCTCTGGAATAAGATCAGAAGGTTTGCACAGATGAAAGGCACCACTTGCAATAAACAGGATATGATCGGTCTTCACCATTCCATACTTGGTTGTAACAGTTGAGCCTTCAACGATAGGAAGCAGATCACGTTGAACACCTTCCCGTGAAACCTCAGGCCCATGTCCTCCTGAACTGCGGGAAGCCACCTTATCAATTTCATCAAGGAAAATAATTCCGGATTCTTCGGTACGCCGTAAAGCCTCTTCGACCACCTTATCCATATCAATAAGTCTATCCATTTCCTCTTGAGTCAAGCCTTTGATGGCATCAGGAATTTTGATCTTCCGTTTCTTTCTCTTTTTGGGAAAAATATTACTAAATGCATCCTGAAGGTTGGACTGCATATTCTCCATCCCGGATGTGGTCATAATTTCAACCATGGGCGTGGAGCGGGATTCTTCAAGATCCAGTTCTATTTCCCTGTCATCAAGTTTTCCCTCACGTAGCATTTCCCGAAACTTCTCACGGGTTGAATCTTTTTCTTTTTCTTTTTCAGGAAGAAGTAATGCAGAGCCGTCACTGTCCTGGTTCATTACAAAAGAAGCCATATCATCCGATTCGGAGGGATCTGCTGGAACACTGGCTGGCGGCAGTAATACATCAAGAACCCGTTCTTCTGCATTTACTTCAGCAAGTCCTTGAAGGAGGTTTCTTTCCTCTTCCTTTACCATGCTGATTGCAATCTCAACGAGATCCCGAACCATTGACTCCACATCACGGCCCACATATCCAACTTCAGTGAATTTCGAGGCCTCTACTTTGAAAAAAGGCGATTGAGCAAGGGTGGCAAGACGCCTTGCAATTTCAGTCTTTCCCACGCCCGTGGGACCGATCATTATTATGTTTTTTGGTGCAATTTCTTCTCTTAGCGGTGGAGGAACCTGGCGCCGTCTCCAGCGATTTCGAAGAGCAATTGCCACAGAACGTTTCGCATCCGACTGACCGACAATATATTTATCCAGTTCTACAACAATATCTTTGGGAGTTAAGGATTGTGTGGGTATCATTTTTTATTTTTCTCTTATCGCTATCTTTTCAATTATAATAGAGTGATTAGTAAAAACACAAATATCAGCAGCGATGGTCATTGAAGCGCGACATATCTCTTCAGCACCAAGATCGGAATGTTCGATTAATGCTAAAGCAGCCGATTGAGCGTAAGGCCCACCAGATCCGATTGCAAGTACACCATTATCGGCTTCTATTACATCACCTGTCCCACTGAGAAGCAATGAATACTCTTCATCCACTGCAACGAGCATGGCTTCAAGCCTGCGCAACATCTTATCGGTTCGCCATTCCTTGGCAAGCTCCACTGCAGCCCGCATAAGATTCCCCTTATACTGGTCAAGCTTCTGTTCCAGTAAATCAAACAGAGTAAAAGCATCTGCTGTGGCTCCGGCAAATCCTGTAATAACCTTTCCATGATAAAGGCGACGAACCTTTTTGGCCTGATGTTTCATCACCGTGTTTCCCAGGGATACCTGGCCGTCACCAGCCACTGCAACTTGTCCATTATGACGCACTGCAAGTATTGTTGTTGAACGTATTTTCATAGTATTTTTGATTTGTTTTAAAATATATTGTATCAGCGATTAATTGTCTCGAAACTACTTTGCGTTTGGATGAGCCTTATCATATACTTCTGTCAGATGATCCAATGTTAAGTGAGTATAGCGTTGAGTAGTTGACAGGCTTGCATGTCCAAGTAATTCCTGAACAGAACGCAGATCAGCACCCATCTCCAGTAAATGCGTTGCAAATGAATGACGCAGTGCATGCGGAGTCACAATCTGGGGAATCCCTGCACGTTCACCATAGGACTTCACCATTCGTTCCACACTTCTACTTGTCAGACGTCCACCACGAACATTTAAGAACAAAGCGTGTTTTTCAACTTCCCGACCACGGCGGGCACGGTCTGCAATGAGTTGTTCCCGCATAGGGAACCAGTTTTGTATAGCCTCAAGCGCCGGTCTGCCAACCGGTACCAGGCGCTCCTTCTTTCCTTTGCCCCTCACCCTAAGCACTTCAGTTGCAAAATCAAGGTTCGACATATCTCTTGAAACAAGCTCGGCAACACGCATACCAGTGGAGTAAAGAAATTCAAGGATTGCCACATCCCGCACCATAAACCGATCTTTTTTGTTCGGTGTTTCAAGTAAAGCAAACACTTCGTCAACTGTGAGGAATGCGGGGAGATATTTCCCAATTTTGGGTCCTGCTATTCCTGTGATGGGATCCTGCCCTATGTGCTTTTCCCGCAGCAAAAATTTAAAAAATGATCTCAGTGCTGAGAGCTTTCTTCCAACAGTAGCAGCACTATTACGACCATGAAGGCTTACAACAAAGCGTCTA
This sequence comes from Desulfocapsa sp., assembly GCA_022712975.1. Taxonomy (GTDB): domain Bacteria; phylum Desulfobacterota; class Desulfobulbia; order Desulfobulbales; family Desulfocapsaceae; genus Desulfocapsa. The sequence continues at coordinate 2,557 of JAFLJO010000033.1, read as the reverse complement.
ATATGAACCGCCTCAATCTCGCCGACGGCCATTCCTGCAGGAAGGCTTGCCGTAAACTCAGTAAGATCACGCCCATAACCACTTACAGTATGCTCTGAATACCCCTTCTCAAACTCAAGCCAGCGTAAAAACAAATCTGCAAAGTTCTTAATTTCACGCATCACTACCATCACTCCCTAAACACTTTCTTCTCGACTTCTCTCCAATCTATGGATATATAATGGATTTGGAGCAGATTTAAAAGTAAATCACATTGAAAAATACGGATTAAATGGCAAAACGAACATTTGAAAGTGCGCTTGGCAAACTTGAGCTGATCACCGAAGAGCTGGAACATGGTGATCTCAGTCTTGAAAAAAGCCTGAAAAAATTTGATGAGGGTATTGCGCTGGTAGACTATTGCAATACAACCTTAACTGAAGCCAAAGCTAAGGTAGAGCTGCTTCTTGAGAAACAGGGTGTACTCTCCAAAACTCCTTTTGAAGAGTTGGATCATGGAGATAAAGGACTATCTTAACGAACAGAGGCAGTTGGTTGAAGCTGCCTTTGAACGGTTTATTCCAATGGCTGAAGGTGATTTCAGTTATCATCTTGAAGCTATGCGATATTCGCTGCTGGCTGGTGGAAAAAGAGTGCGTCCCATTCTTTGCCTGGCTGCTGCGAGGTCTGTTGGTGGCAGTAGTGTTCAAGATGACAGCATTCTTCCTATTGCCTGTGCGCTCGAATGTATCCACACCTATTCGCTTGTTCATGACGATCTCCCTGCCATGGATAACGACGATCTACGACGCGGCAAAGCCACCAATCATGTACTGTATGGGGAAGCAGAAGCTATTTTAGCAGGCGATGGCTTGCTTACATGGGCCTTTGATCTTCTCAGCAACCCGGAATATGGTACTCTTGATGCCGATAAAAAACTCCGCATTACTCATTGTATTGCCAGGGCTGCCGGTTCTTTTGGTATGGTTGGCGGCCAGGCACTCGATATCGCAAGTGAAAACACACGTTTTCCCTTTGAAACTTTGCAAACCATTCATCGCAGTAAAACAGGCGCATTAATCACTGCCTCAGTAATGGCAGGAGGAATTGCAGCAGGTGCTGATCAAAAACAACTTACTGCTCTGGAAAATTATGGTATGCAGATTGGTCTTGCTTTTCAGATAGTAGATGACCTTTTAAATGCAACGGCCACCACGGAACAACTTGGCAAAGCTGCAGGAAGTGATGCCGAACATGGAAAAGCCACATATCCTGCATACTTTGGCATTGAGGAAACTCAAAAACGTGCAAAAAAAGCTGTAGCAGAAGCAAAAAATTATCTGGCAGACTTTGACGACAAAGCTCGTCCGTTACGTCTGCTGGCTGATTACATATATACCCGATCACACTGAAAAACAGATCGATCAGGAAATGGAAATGGATATAACAGAGAGCATAGAGTCCAAAAAGCTCAGGCTCAAAGATATTAAAAGTCCGGCAGACCTGCGCAGCCTTGACGTGACCGAACTTGAAATCATTGCCGGTGATCTGCGTGACACTATTATAAATACTGTATCCAAAACCGGTGGTCATCTTGCTCCAAGCCTTGGTGTCGTGGAGCTTACCCTTGCCCTCCACTATGTGTTCAACACTCCAAAAGACAAACTGGTCTGGGATGTAGGGCACCAGGCGTATGCCCACAAACTCCTCACCGGCAGGCAGGAACAGTTTCCTACTTTACGTCAATACAAAGGCTTGAGCGGTTTTCCAAAATTTAAGGAAAGTGTGTACGATGCCTTTGAAACTGGACATTCATCCACTTCCATCTCAGCAGCTCTTGGTATGACCTGTGCAAAAGTTCTGAAAAATGACGGGGGTAAGATTGTTGCTATCATTGGTGATGGTTCCATGACTGCAGGGATAGCCTTTGAAGCTCTGAACCACGCAGGACACTTAGATAAAGATCTGATTGTTATCTTAAATGATAACGAGATGTCCATCTCTGAAAATGTTGGGGCTATATCAAGCTTTCTATCTCGACAGCTTACCAGCAAAACCGTACGACACTTGCGTAAACATATCTCCACCCGCTTAAAAGAATTGCATGGCGTGGGGGACAGGTTTTTAAACGTTTTGAAGAAGAGTGAGGAAAACATTAAGAGTTTCTTTACTCCTGCAATGCTCTTTGAAGCATTCAAATTTTACTATATTGGTCCTATCTCCGGCCACGAATTGGAAGTTTTGATCCCAACGCTTGAAAATATCAGGGACAATGTTGATGGGCCGGTACTTGTCCATGTAATAACCCAAAAAGGCAAAGGCTATGAACCCGCCGAGAAAAACCCCGGAAACTACCATGGTCTTGGGCCCTTTGATGTGAAAACCGGTGTTCCTCACACATCTGCCGGCCCAATCAGTTACACGGAAGTATTTGGAAAGACCATGTGTAACATTGCTAAAAAGAACCAGGACGTTGTCGCAATTTCTGCAGCCATGCCCGCAGGTACCGGTCTTAGCCATTTTGCCCAGGAATTCCCGGATCGTTTCTTTGATGTAGGTATTGCAGAACAACATGCTG
>JAFLJO010000093.1 GCA_022712975.1 Desulfocapsa sp. | reverse complement strand
TATGCCTTATCATTTCCTTTTAGATACCAAATAAGAACATCTGTATCAATTAGCATTTAGAATCTTCCTCTTCTTAAACTTCTAATGTATTCATCAATATTATTCACATTGTCATTATCTTTCCACATTCCGAACAGTTCTTTTTCTTTTGTTTTCTTCTTAAACTCCCTGTAGGGAACAAGCTTGGCACAGGGCTTACCACGGAAAGTGATAATGACTTCTTCTCCTCTGCTGACAGAATTGATAAGTTCTTTAGAATGAAACCTTAAATCTTTTGCTGTGGCCCTCACGACATCCCCCCCTACAGTTTAAGTTTATACCAACAAATATAAACTCCATTCAGCCATGAGTCAATTATTTTTTTACACGTTGTAAATCTGGGTAAAACATGGGGTCATGGAGAAATGGGGTCATAATAATTGGGGTCAGAGTAAAATAACATAATAATTGGGGTCAGAGTAAAATAAAATCATATAGGTAGTAGAAATAATGGGGGTCAGAGTGGAATTAAACTTAAATCAACACCCTTCTTTACAGAAAACCGGCAACCAATTATAAAGGCTGAGCTGGGGGTCGCTGGGGAATTGAGGTCTTGAGGGGGGCAGGTCTTGAAAAATCAGTTTTCTTTCCTGATACATCCTCTCGTTCCCACGCTCTGCGTGGGAATGGCTACCTCGGAGTCTCGTGCCTCGCTCGAAGTCTACGCTATCTACCTGCTCACGCTTTCTCCGATACCGCTATCAATCCCTTTTGCTCCGTATGATATTTGCCACTGGAACACTCTACATATTCTTTATACCTGTGCGTTCCCACGCAGAGCGTGGGAACGAGAGCACGAGAGCAATCTACAACCCAAACCCAGGCGGACCGCTGCCGTAAGGAAAGAGTCAGGTTCAGTATGTTATCAGGAAATTATTTTAAAAGATCTTCAAGAACGAGAATTTCTAACGATGGAATGGACGGCAATTTGATGTCATTGGTTAGAAAATGTGTCGCTTCTGCTTGTATTGCTGTAGCAATTTGGATTGAATCCGGTGTTCGGATGTTATGTCGTGCTCTTAATTGTGCTGCTGATTCTGCGATTTGAACCGAAATATCGTATGTGACCAATTTGGATTTGAGCAAGATGTCCCGATACTCTGCAGCAAGTTTATTGTTGTTGTTCCGTAGCGGGTGAACCAAAACCTCCAAGAGTGTCACTGTTGATGTGACAGCTGTAATATTACCGCCTTCCACTGCTTTAAAGAAAGTTAAAACGGTGTCAAGATAGGCGGGATGTTCCTCTATAAAATAAATCAGCGGAGCTGTATCAAGGCCAACTGTTTTCCCCATTAGAATACCGGGGAATACCGGGGACATGTTACATATTCTCTTGAGAATCCGGGAATTCCGCAGCATAAGGGTCAGGTCACAATAGTTCTCGATTGACTCGTTTTCAATCTCCCTGATAGCCCCCTTCGAAAACATGTGGCGAGGAAAATAGGGGACAGACCACGATTGTTTCACTAAGTCAATAAATCAACAACGTCCCCTTTCCTTTCCCCTTTCCTTTCCACAATTGATTCCGAGAAAAAGAATCTCACCGGCTCAAAACCATTCCTTGACAAAGGATGTATGACTAACTAAATTAGTCATCATCAGTCAAGATACATTACACGGGGAGATTCGCATGCATCAAGTTACTATTCATGAAGCAAAAACCCACCTATCCAAACTCATCCGGGAAGCACTTGCTGGTGAAGAAGTGATTATAGCCAAAAACCGTCAACCACTGATAAAACTGACAGTTTTGCCGGGGGTCAAGCCGCAACGCAAAATCGGAGGGGGTGAAGGGCTCATCCTCAAAATGGACGACACGTTCAACGAAATACTTGATGATTTCAATGAGTATATATAATGGATATCCTGCTCGATACTCAGATCCTCTTATGGGCAATCAACGGCGATAAACGGCTAACCCAAAAGAATAGCAAAATTTTTCTTGACCCTGAAAACAACCTCCATTTCAGCATAGCAGGATATTGGGAAATTGCGATCAAGGTCAGTATCGGCAAGCTCAAACTCAGTGAACAATGGCCGAAAATTATTCAAAGAGAAATGCAACGCAATTTCATTAAATTACTTCCCATTACCATGGAGCATTGCAATTGTATTGCGGAACTGCCCTTCCATCATCGTGACCCTTTTGACCGAATTCTGGTCGCTCAAGCACAGATTGAGGAGATGACACTGCTTAGTACAGACAACCAGCTCAAAAAATATGCGATTAAAGTGATCTCCTGACGACATCGTAATGAAAAAAGAAAAGAAAAGGGGACGTTGTTGATTTATTGACTTAACATAATAATTGGGGTCAGAGTAAAACAAAATCATATAGGTAGTAGAAGTGGGTTATGTGGGAATTCTTCCTATTTGGTTGCCAGTGACCAGACACAGGACACCTTTTGCCCGCAGGGCATTAGGCCCGTTTCGAGTGATACAGACTGTTATGCCTTAAAAAATCGTCTCATCGAAAAAAAGTAAGCGCAACAAATTACCTTGCCAAGAAGTAACAAATTTGTTACTATTTGTTCATGGAATGGCAAATCATATATTACAATTCAAAACTCGAAAAAGAAATTTTGGATTTACCAGAGGGTCTATTGGCAAGATACTTAGGACTCACTGACTTATTACTCGAGTTTGGCTCGAACCTTGGTTTGCCGCATACGAAACCCATGAGAAAGGGTCTTTTTGAATTACGGGTGAAGAGCACGGAAGGAATAGCAAGGGTGTTCTTCTGCACAAAAGTTGGCAAGAAAATTATCATGCTTCACTCTTTTATCAAAAAGTCTCAAAAAACTCCGAAAAGAGAAATCAAAATTGCCCAAAACAGAATGAAAGAGGTGGTTAACAATGAAGCATTCTGAACTAAAAGAAAAAGCATTAAAAAAGAAAAATGTAAGGGGTATTTACGAAGCATTAGAGCCTGAATTCTCATTGCTACGTGAATTATTAAATGCACGTCAAAAAGCAGGCGTAAGTCAATCAGAAATAGCAATATTAATGGGAACAAAAGCACCCGCAATCACAAGGTTAGAGTCATCATTAAGTAGCGGTAAACACTCTCCGTCTATTGCCACATTGAAAAAATATGCTAACGCTCTTGGTTGCCATTTAGAAATAAAACTTGTTGCGAAAAATTGAGGAAATCCGGGGACACGTTACCTATTCTTAACGAATATGAGGCGCGGAGTCTGCGCTTACCTGCTGAACAGTTACAGCTCAGAAGTTAGGGTAATATAGTGCCATGCTGAATAGTTATGATCTATCTTAATAATTGGGGTCAGAGTAAAATGAAATCATATAGGTAGTAGAAGGTCAAAAATCCTTACTTGCGGGAAAGTAAAATGACAGGAAAACGGGTTGACACCAAAATAGAAACGAGTGTCACTTTGAGTTTCCATGTCAAACTTAATGATTATTGACCTAACGTCATGTAATTGCTACAAATAAGCCTGAACAGTGCGTTATTAGATCAGGAGTTCTAAAGGTAATAGAAGTGGGTTCTGTGGGAATTCTTCCTATGTAGTTGCCGGTGACCAGACACAGGACACCTTTTGCCCGCAGGGCATTAGGCCCGTTTCCAGTGATACAGACTGTTGTATTGCTTCATAGCACATTTCAAAATCCACTAAAAAACAAAATTTCCAATTAATTCCACCTTGCGCTATATGTATATCGTATGTATGTTGAGGGTATGAGATTTACATGGCATGAAGAAAAGAGGAAAAGTAATTTAAATAAACATGGCCTTGATTTTGCTAAAGCCCATAAAGTTTTTGACGGAATCACATTCACCTTTGAAGACAACCGCTTCGATTATGGAGAACAGCGATTTATCTCTATTGGATTACTCAATGATGTTGTCATTATTGTACATACTGAAACAACTAAGGAAATGCGTATAATTTCCATGAGGAGGGCTAATAAAAATGAACAAAAACTCTATTTTAAAAACATCTAACGATGAATATCCAGAAATAACACAGGCCGATTTTGACAGGGCTATTATACGTAAAGGACTTAACCCTGTAGAAAAAAAACAACGTATTACTATTATGCTTGATAGAGGTGTTGTAGGCTATTTTAAATCCAAAGCAGGTAAACGTGGTTATCAAACTTTAATTAATGAAGCATTAAAAAGAGTCGTTAATTCAAAAACCCAAGAATCCAATAGGTTGGAGAATACGCTTCGAAAAGTAATAAGAGAAGAGTTAGACTCAACAAAATATGCTCATTAACAGCGCTAAACGTCCACGACAATTCTCATAAAAACAAATCATTAATCTACTTGGCTCTCCTGGAAAGGAAAGGGACGTTGTTGATTTATTGACTTAACATAAAGGTCAAGGGGGTCAAGGGATCAAGTCTCCGTTTGACCTTTCACTCTTAATAAGTTCCGGGATAAGTTCCGGGGACACGTTACCCATTCATTGTTATAAAAGAGCCAAAGGGGACAGGGACAGGCGAACATACCCCTTGACAACAAAACCAGACCAGACTAGACTAACGCAACATAGCAACTTATGTTCTTCCTTTTTTCCTGGAGTTGATGATGCAAATAACCAATATTTCAGAAGCAAAGGCCAGCTTATCTCATCTAATCAAAATGGTTCAGAAAACAAATGAACCTGTTATAATTGGCAAAGCAGGCGTACCTGTTGCCATTCTCTCAGCTTTTCATGAAAACACACAGCCTCGTCAACTTGGTGGAAGCTGGGAAGGTAAAGTGAAGATTTCTGGGGATTTCGACGAAACCAACAGAGAGATTGCTGACGACTTCTACAATTCTATAGTTTTTCCGGATAAAACATGAATATTCTCCTTGATACTCACGTCTTAATATGGACTTTGGAGAACAATCTGACCTTATCGAATATTGCCAGAGATACAATCATTGATGGCAATAATATAGTGTTTGTCAGCTCAGCCTCAGTCTGGGAAATTGCCATAAAACAGAGTATTGGCAAACTTGACGTTCCAGACAACCTTATTGAAGAAATTGAACTGCACCGCTTCACCCCTCTTCCAATAAGCTACGCTCATGCACAACTTGTCGCAAACCTACCACATATCCACAAAGACCCATTTGACCGGATACTGATTGCCCAAGCTTTACTTGAGAAACTCACCCTTATCACAAGAGATGAATTGATAATGGAATACGAGGTAAAAACAATCAGAGCGTGACGGGAAAAAAAGGAAAGGGGACGTTGTTGATTTATTGACTTAACATGAAATAATTGGGGTCAGAGTAGAATGGGTGCAATAAGAAAATTGGGGTCAGGATTCCAAGTTGATATGTTGCATGTTTTCGGGCAAAAAGGCGAGTTTAAGTAATGTCCCTCCTAGTCCAGCCTTTAGTCATAGCTTATCGGTAAGCACTCTGGCGACGTCTTAATTCAACAATAATAATCAAACTGTTTGTATTGTCGACAAGGTAAAAAAGTCGATAATTGCCTATTCGGAAACGATAATACTCAGCAAACTCGCCTTTGAGTTTTTTAATGTTAGTACCAAAGTGTGGATTTTTTCGGAGCTGTGGGTAAACTATATTTTTAATTTTCTGATAGAGTTTTGGTTCAACCTTTTTTTTTCACTTTCTCAAAGGTTTTAGACTCTGCAATGGTCAATTCAGACAAGTGTGTAGTTTTCCTTTTTTATGTCATCCAAGCCATCCTTTAGATTTTGGTATAGTTGCTTATCTGCCAATATCTCACTCATCTCCTCACTATCGACAAATTGAATAGATGACAGGTATTGCAATGTGGCAA
>JAFLJO010000159.1 GCA_022712975.1 Desulfocapsa sp. | reverse complement strand
CAAGGGAGGAGTTGGAAAAACAGCAACGGCTGTAAACCTTGCGTATGCCTCTGCTCATAGGGGAAAAAAAACATTGCTCTGTGATATTGATCCCCAGGGAGCCTCAAGTTATTACTATCGCATCCCAATAAAAGGAAAGTTCTCATGAACGCTACCCGACTCTTGCGATAAATCCGGTACATCATCATCAAAAAGAGAATCCAACCTGTTATCCAGATCTTCAGATTCTTCAACATCGACATCGCTCAAAGCAGCTATCGGTTGCACATCTTCTTCGACAACAGACTCATCCTCCTGAACGCTACCCGACTCTTGCGATAAATTCTGTACCTCGTCATCAAAAAGAGAATCCAACCTGTTATCCAGATCTTCAGATTCGGACTTGTCAATTTCAGCAGTAAGAATTGCTTCATCAAACCCGTTTTCATCGTCACTGTCCATTAATGCAGGAGCAACATCACCATCAATAAACGGAAGTGCTTCCTCATCTGAATCATCATCTGCCTCGGTTTCAACATCGACTCCGGGAACGACTCTATCAGCAACTTTTTTGTCAACATCCTGATCTTCAGGAACGATAGATTTTGCTAGATCACCTGCTAATTTTTCAACACTAAAACTGCTTTCTTTATTAACTTCAGCAAGTGCAGGTGCAACGACTCCATCAGTAAATGGCAGGGCTTCTTCATCAGATTCATCATCTGCCTCAGTTTCTACATTCACCCCTTCAAGAACAGCACTTTTGTCTGTTTTTATATGATCTGTATCATCTTCAACATCACCAAAAACAGACAATAAACGGGATTCAATATCTGCCGCTACTTCACTTGCATCATCATTCTGAACAGGTAGTACTTCTCTACTTACCTCTGCAATAACATCCGGCGTTGCTTCAACAACTTTCGCTACAGTCTCCGCAGATTCTGTGCTCAATCTGTCTTCTACTATCTCGGCTTTAAAAGACTTAAACTTTTCGACCTCTGCAAGAAGAAGTTGTTTGTCTTCACCCAGGGGAAGATTTCCTGATGGTATTTTTTCAAGAACTTCATAAAATGAATGTATAAGAGTGAAAGCCTTACTGTTAGACTTACTCCTCATTTTATTGACATAGGAGCAGAGTGCCCCAATACCCTGTAAGAGAATTAATTTTGCTTTACTATTTCTAAAAACTCCTTCAAGGCGATTAACCTCTTCACCAAGTTGTTCCAGTCCCTGATCATTAATTTCCCAATCGAGCCCCAGGACTAAGGCTTTGAGTGTTTCTAACTCCGTTACATCGCCAGACTCATTTTGAGGTTCACTTGAAAGTGCTGGTGCCGCAGTTCCAACATCATTTGAGTCGGTGGAATGTTTTCCAATCTGAGTCTTCAGCTGATCAAATTTTTCAACATCTTCAAGAAGGATTTCTTTTTTTTCATCCTCACTCATCACATCAGCAGCAGAAACAATCTTCTCCAGATTATGGTAAAAAGAAATGAGTAATTTAATGGCATTGGGATGGGCGTTTGCTTTTTCCCTACAAATATACTTTCCTATTTTACTCAGCCCTTGAATATAAACCAGTTTGATTTTATCATTTGCCCATATATCACCAAGGTCCACCAGCTCATCGTCAAGTTGCTGAAGAATGTCATCGTTAATTTCCCAATCTATGGAAAGAATGATTGCTTTTAATCTGGCGATGGGAGATTCTTCACCACCGGCAAATTCAAACAGATCAATAGAATCCGTCGAAAAAGAGTCATTGTCTTCAAAACCAGTGGTCAGATCATCTTCAAATTGATTTCCGCTCTGTTGTGTCACCGTTCTTTCCCTAGAGTAATTTTTTCTGAATAGATACAACCGTTGATGAAATAATCTTTTTCAAGGTTGCGGCTACATTATATCCTGTAATGGCACTTGCTTCAAAATCAGGAACTTTTAGTCTACTATTCAAATCTTTTCGCAATACAGCTGTCGGTAAAATAGGTACACCATGATCCTTTAAGTCAACTTTGTTATATTGAATGACCAATGGAAGTTTGAAAATCGACTCTTTGTAGGCCAGAAGGTTTTCATGGAGTTGGTTAAGGGAACGGATGTTTTTCTCCCTCTGCTTGGCCATTGCATCAGCGACAAAAACAACACCGTCCACACCCTTTAAAACCAGTTTTCTGGTGGCATTGTATTTTACCTGCCCGGGAACAGTATAGAGCTGGATTTTTATATCATACCCCTTAATCTGGCCCATATCAAAAGGCAAAAAATCAAAAAACAGCGTTCTATCACCATGTGTTTTTAAACTTACCATTTCCGATTGAATCTGATCACGGAATTTCCGATTCACATATTCCAAATTAGTCGTTTTCCCGCAACGACCCGGTCCATAATAGACAATTTTAACTTGAACTACTTTTTCTTTTAGATTGATAAAGCTCAACGCATTCCCCCCAATACCAAATGTTTCTGGTTTCTAGAAAATCTGGCTTTGAATACAAATCCTCGTAACTATTCAGACACATCTTCAGAATGGATATAAAAACTACTTAACCATAACCTTTTAGCGGTGTTTCAGATTTGATTGTTTAAGGCTTAACATAATACCATGCCATGACAGGTCTCAAACAACCAAAGCTGGATTGCAGCTAAACAGTTACAAATTTTCAGTCTTTATTTCCTTCCCAGACTTTGCGAATCTGCTCAATTGCCTCTACGACGTTCAACCTCAAAAACCCAAGCGAGATGTCCTTTCCAAACATGGAAATCAAAAGCAATTCATCGTCGATCTTGCTAAAATGAATATTAGAGTCCTGCCCCTTATGGAAAAGTAATGAAAATTCTGCTTCTCCAACGAGTTTGGCCATGGCATCAACTGTGGCAAAATTACCTGCGGCGAGTGCTGCAAATGAATACACATCATATTTACTTTCGCTATTATCTTTAACAGTTATGATATTGCCAGCCATATCGATAATAATAACGCAGTCAACACCAAGTTTGATGAGTTTGCTGGACAAAATCGTATCGATTTGCTCCAGCTGCTCTTGACTGACTATTCCATAATTCATGCAAAATACCTCTTTCCTTAATTACGAGCCAAAATAATCGGCCCATCTTGACCGTATCACCACTTAACAGCTCAAAATAATGTGTTAAATAACTCAGAGTTTGTAAAACAGTTCACAGACCATAAAAAAACAGCCGACCATGTTACTCTTCTCAAGACTTCCTGAAAATATGACTACAAACATGTTCCTTCGGCAAATAAAACACACAGCGGACAACCTATACCAATTAATAGTATACGATAGATTTTTATTGATATGAAGCTGTTTTTTTTATTTTTTCTAAAAGAATCATGCTGATACCGAAAACATCATTTATATCCAACAAAAAACATTGTTAACACTTTGTTTTAACACTACTTACCATTTTCTTTCCATTTTTTTCATGCCCATAAACTGGTATGGCAGAATTGATCAACAGCAACCAAACCAAGATCTGTAATTGTAAGATGTGGGCTCACGGGAAGTGCCAGAAAACTCATTAACATAAACGGGTCTGATACCTGCACCCCACCCCAAGTCTTTTTGCAACCTTCAATATGTCCAAACAATTACCCTCAATTCTGGACTGTAACTATTTAACAGGTAGCGCAGACTCCGAATGGACGTAGTTGGAATGCTACTGTATAGTTGCATTTTACAATACATTATTTAAATATAATACAATCTCCTGACATTAAAGACAAAATCATTTTGTATTTTTTTCATCATTGCAAGGATATGTCTAATCTGCTACAAACAGACCGTAATGAAAAAGAAAAAAGAAAAACCTCCAATACCTGTTTTACAACCCGGCCATTTCCTCATAGACAGCCATTGTCATCTTGACATGTCCAGTTACAAAGATGACCTTGACGTAATCCTTGCACGGTCAAAAAAGCAGGGCGTACACTCTGTGATCAGCATTGGAATTGATGAAAAAAGCTCGGTAGCTGCGGTTAGGCTAGCAGAAGAATACGCAATGATTAGAGCCACTGTTGGAATCCACCCCCATGATGTTGAAAAAATAGATGCGGGAACTTACGACAGATTGAGAGATCTTGTTTCACACAAGCGTGAATACATCGTCGGCTACGGAGAAATTGGTCTTGATTACGCAAAACAGTATGCAGATCCTGCTGTTCAAAAAACAGAATTTCGTACACAATTAGCTCTCGCAAAAGAACTTGAGCTGCCGGTTATCATTCATGACAGAGATGCCCATGTGGATACGCTGAAGATATTACAACAGGCCGGTCCCTTTCCAAACAGAGGAGTGATGCACTGTTTTTCTGGTGATATCCACCTGGCAAACAAAGTAATGGAACTCGGATTTTTAATTTCAATTCCAGGTGTTGTCACTTTTAAAAACGGTAAAGAGCTTCAGGAAGTAGTCAAGCAGATTCCACTGGAATCGCTTATCATTGAATCAGATGGTCCATTTTTAGCACCTGCGCCTTGGCGGGGGAAACGTAATGAACCAGCTTATCTTCCCTACACAGCAGACAAAGTGGCCAAGCTAAAAGAAATCAGCATTGAGGAGGTGGCAGAACAAACAAGTGAAAATGTCATGAAACTCTTTAATTTCACTGTTACAAACTAATTTCCATGACTATTACAGAGAATCTCCACACCATTAAAAAAAACATCACCGAAACAGCAAGAGAATATAATAGAGACCCTGCCTCAATAAAACTCATTGCAGTTTCCAAGCGCCATTCCATGGACTCCATTAATGAGGCTACCCAGGCTGGACAATTTCTTTTTGGAGAAAATTACATCCAAGAGGCGTCTGAGAAAATCAGGTCTGCACATACGAATGCAGCATTCCACTTTATCGGCCACATTCAGAGCAACAAAGCAAAACAGGCATCCGAACTTTTCAGTATGATTGAAACAGTGGATAGATATAAGCTGGCAAGATTACTTAATAATCACCTTGAAAAACTTGACAGACAACTGGACATCCTTATTCAAGTGAACATTGGCCAAGACCCGAACAAATCGGGGGTCTCACCAAAAAAAACAGAAGAATTATTAAAACAAATTAAATCACTTAAGCAACTACGACCACTTGGATTGATGACAGTCCCTCCCTTCACAAGAGACAACAAAATAGCTAAAATCCATTTTAGGAATCTACGCCTCCTCAGTATTGATCTTGCAAAACAAAACCTATTTGCAAACAATGACTGTGTCGAGCTATCCATGGGAATGTCACATGATTATAAGATTGCAATTCAAGAAGGTGCCACCATTATTCGTATAGGCACTGCAATCTTTGGAAAAAGACCTGAAAAGACATGACGCCCTGCGGGCAGAAGGTATTCGGTTTTCGGTTTTTGGTAACTGACAGCCCATACTGGAATAATTCCCACAGAAATTTTCTTTTTCAGATCCCCTCTAAATTCTGACAAAAAAAAGCGCCATCCCTTAACAGGATGACGCTTTGTCCACACAGAAAACAACTAACAATCAAATTTTTTGTGCAGAGGCCCTCTTAGCAGCCTTCAATGGGTTGATACGAATTGTAACCACCTTAATCTCTGGCTTGGCATGGGTTGCAAAATTACATATCCCCAAACGCCATTTTGATTCAGGTTTAAGGTATGACTGACAAAACTGAGAATCAGCTTCTTCAACAATTCGTTCACATCCTTCACATTTTTCAACAACAGGTTGAAAATTTCTCTCACTATAATTAATAGCAGCTTGCTTCTGCATGCCGTTCTCCTCAAAGTCAAATATAGAACATGATGCCCTGCGGGCAGTAGGTGTTAGGTGTTCGGTATTAGGTTTTCGGAAACAGACATAGGAACAATTTCCACAAAAACTTTGATTTTCCGATACATCTAGTTATGTATACTGCAAAAACACAGGAGCATACGCACCTGCACACGTTTATTCATTTAAACAATAAATAATACCAAGATCGGACAGTTAACACAAGTATAAAAAACTCTCAAATTCTAGCTTCCAGGCAACACTCTGAAATCATAAGCCAAATAGAACAATAAAAAAATCCACCTCTCCTTTCAAGACATTATTTTATATAAACACAATGCTTTCTCATAAAAAAACTTTGAGACTAACAGTCTCGCTTGTAATCTATAATTTCATGTTATAGAATAAATTTAGTATCAATTGTTAAAAATTTATCTACATCAGATAGACTTCCTTTTTATTAACTTTTTTGTAGAAATTCTTAATGACACGCCACTATAAGCTATAAAAGGCAGTGGTTTATTTTTCAATACTAGCACTGCAGGAGAACAATTAATGCCTGTCTATACATGGAAAGGTATCAACACACAGGGTGATAAACGTAAAGGCGAAGTCGAAGCGCCTAATCAATCAGTAGCACTGGGTCACGTAAAGCGTCTTCGTATTAAAGACCCTGTTATTAAAGAAAAGCCTAAAGACATTTTTGAGAATATCTCATTTTTTCAACCCAATGTTACCGGAAAAGATATAGTCATATTTACCCGGCAGCTCTCCACTATGATTGATGCTGGATTACCATTGGTTCAAGGCCTTGAAATCCTAGCCAAACAACAGGAAAACCCTACTCTGAAAAAGGTGCTTACAACAATAAAAACTGATATCGAAACCGGTACTACCTTTGCCGATGCAATGCGCAAACATCCAAAAGTTTTCGACGAGCTTTTTACCAATATGATTGAAGCAGGTGAGACCGGTGGTATTTTAGATACTATCTTGGGTCGTCTTGCCGTTTTTATGGAAAAATCCATGGCATTGAAGAAAAAAATCAAAGGTGCCATGACATACCCGACAATATGCCTTGGGATCTCAGTACTGATCATGGTCGTCATCTTAGTATTTGTTATTCCGGTTTTTGAAGAAATGTTTGCAACTTTTGGCTCAGCCCTCCCAATCCCAACCCAAATAGTAGTCAATTTGTCAAACACCTTCCAATCCAATTTTATATGGATTGCAATGGGATGTTTTTTAGTTATCTTTACAATGAAAAAAATTTACGCCTCAGAAAAAGGCCGTATAAAAATAGACGCAATGTTATTAAAAATGCCGGTTGCAGGCCCACTTATTAGAAAAGTTGCTGTTTCTAAATTCACAAGAACACTCAGCACCATGCTACAAAGTGGTGTGCCAATCCTGGAAGCATTGCAGGTAGTTGCAAAAACTGCAGGAAATAAAACTATAGAAGCTGCAGTTTTTCGTGTTGCAGAGAGCATTGCTGAAGGACGTCCTATTGCTGAACCCCTGGAAGAAAGTGGCGTTTTCCCCAACATGGTCGTTCAGATGATCAATGTTGGCGAATCTGTTGGTGCACTTGACACCATGCTTTCTAAAATTGCAGACTTTTATGACGGTGAGGTTGATCAAGCGGTTGACAACCTCACAGCCATGATAGAACCACTCATGATGGTTGTTCTCGGTGGAATGATTGGCGGGCTTGTCGTCGCCATGTATTTGCCAATTTTTTCCATGGCAGGTGCTGTTGGATAAAAAATGTTCTCAAACTGTTGACATTATTTATCTAAGGGTTATCATTAGTTACGAAAAGTCAAACAGAAAGTCAAACAACTTATATTCTTTAGAGGAGGATTCATTTATGACTCTTACAAAAGCAGATCTCGTACAACAAGTATACCAATCACACGACTCGTTAACCAAGGCACAGGCTACTGAATCAGTAGAAGCCTTTTTGCGAATTTCAAAAACTTCACTTATTGCAGGAGAAGATCTTTTGCTAAGTGGTTTTGGAAAATTTAACGTTAAAGACAAAAAGTCAAGAAGAGGCCGTAATCCCCAAACCGGTGACGAACTCACATTAGATGCCAGACGGGTTGTCACTTTTAAACCATCCGGGATTCTTCGTGATAGAATTAATGCAGCTTAGGGCTCGGTAAGAAATAACTTGAACATCTCGGAGTCTGCGCTTACCTACGCTACAATTTTTTCTCCACCTGTACTTGAATAACGTTGCACACTATCTGTCTGTAACGTTTCTCAAGTACAGGTTTGTGCCGGTTACAAAATGCTTAAACCTACCTGTTCAAGGCACTAAGCACTCCTTTAATGGATGCAACAATAATATCGGTATCAATACCAACACCCCATTTTTTAGTCCCATCAAGTGTTGTCACCTGGATATAAGCAACCGCCTTTGAGCTTGAGCTCTTACTCAAGGCATGTTCGTGATAACTGCTTAGGGTGAATTTTCCGGTAATCTCTGCTTTCAAAGCTGCACAAAAGGCATCAAGAGGGCCATTCCCTTTAGCTGTTATAGTCTTTTCTCTACCATCCACTACAACCACAGCATCGATTTCGGCAAAAGATGCCTGCTCATCATTATCAAAATGACGTTTCACCACATTGAAGCTGCTCAAACAATACGGTGTAGTATTTTGCAGATATTCGCTCTCAAATGACTCCCATATCCTAGCACTCTTAAGTTCGCGCCCTGCTGCGTCAGTCAGTTTCTGAATAATTGAACCAAATTCCGGATGCATGGATTTAGGCATCTTCAGCCCAAACTCCCGATCCATAATATAGGCAACTCCACCCTTTCCAGACTGGCTATTAATACGAATGACAGATTCATAGGTTCTACCCACATCTGTCGGGTCGATGGGCAGATATGGTACTGCCCATATTCCGGTGCCTTCACGTTCACAAAGTTCCATTCCTTTATTGATGGCATCCTGATGAGAACCTGAGAATGCTGTGTAAACAAGCTCTCCGGCATAGGGGTGTCTTATATGAACCGGAATCGCAGTTACTTGTTCTGATACAGAAATCAAACGATCAATATCATGGAGGTCGAGATCCGGATCAATCCCTTGAGTAAACATGTTGAGTGCAAGGGTTATAATATCCACATTCCCGGTACGCTCACCATTTCCAAAAAGCGTTCCTTCCACCCTGTCTCCACCAGCCATAAGTGCAAGTTCCGTTGCAGCAACTGCACAACCGCGATCGTTATGGGCATGCAGACTGATAATTGCTGATTCCCGGTTCTTCATGTGTGTACAAAACCACTCAATCTGATCTGCATATACATTGGGAGTTGCCATCTCAACAGTCGATGGAAGATTAATAATAACAGGTTTTTCAGGTGTTGCCTGCCACACATCCATCACAGATTCACAAATGGATAAAGCAAAATCAAGTTCTGTGCCAGTAAAACTCTCGGGAGAATATTCGAAACGGAAATGTGTTTCAGGATAATTTTCAGCTTCTTCCCTGATTACACGAGCACCTTCAACACCAAGTGCCGTTATCTCGTCACGACTCATCTTAAAAACTGCACGACGCTGCAGAGTGGATGTGGAATTATAGAGGTGCATCACCACATTCTTTGCTCCCCTTACAGCCTCAAAGCTCTTTTTAATAAGATTTTCGCGGGCAGGAGTAAGCACTTGAATTGTCACATCATCGGGAATAAGATTATTCACAATAAGAGTACGTGGAAATTCAAATTCGACTTCAGAAGCCGAAGGAAAACCAACTTCAATTTCTTTAAAACCAACATCAACCAATAACTGAAAAAGTTCAAGTTTTTGTTTGAGATCCATCGGTTGGATAAGTGCCTGATTCCCGTCCCGGAGATCCACACTGCACCAACAGGGTGCTTCCATGATAGTTTTACCAGGCCAGGTACGACCAGGAAGATCTACTCCTTGAAAGGGTTTGTATTTTTTTACAGCTTCAGATTTCATGCTCTTCCTCCTTTTGTTTCCCGATACCAGCCATTTTCTTTTGCGTTCACCCGGGCACAAATAAAAAAAGGCCGCAGTTTAACGCTGCGGCCTTTTCGGATTCTTTTTTACGTAATTATTAGTATGTACGTTTCAGAACTCTCCATATTCCACCACAGTCGATTCCCTAAGCAGGGTTAGTAGTAGAGTTGATAGGATATTATGTGCGTACATGAAAGTCTCTCGGTAAATTTTACTGTTTATTTGATTTTAAATAATCACCATCCGGGTTACTTGTCAAGCAGTGAATAGCAACAAACCTTAAAAACCTGTGAATTATAGTGTTTTTGCTTCAATTTCTTCTTGGATATTGACATCCACACCATTGCTAGATATATTTCATTTCCTGGTAACCATTAAACGTTGCATGCAAATAAGGAGCGTACACGAAATATTTTGAACATCTACGGAGTCTGCGCTTACCTACTTGCCCCTTTGTTCTAACACCTGTACTTGAAAAAAACGTCACAGACAGCGTAGTATGTAACGTTTTTTCAAGTACAGATGGCAAAAAAAATACGGCGTAGGTAAGCGCAGACTCCGATAGACACAAATTAGTTCGTTCCCGTTCCTAATTGACAACTTTTCTAACACCGGTGATGAACGGTAAGCCGATATAAGTGCCTTCACCAAATTCTTTTTTTAAAAAAACAGAGATACGCGTAGACTTCTAAAGAATTTACAAGGCATTCAAAACCTCAACACACAGATAAGAAGGAAAAGGGTTCATGGAAAAAATAACAGGCTCTGAGGCCATTATACAATGCCTCCTTGAAGAGGGGGTTAAAACAATCTTTGGTTTTCCCGGAGGTGCAGTAATTGACCTCTATGACACCCTAATGGATTCCAAAGTAAATCACGTACTTGTTCGTCATGAGCAGGGCGCAGTTCATGCGGCAGATGGTTTTGCCCGTGTAACCGGAGATGTGGGAGTTGCACTTCTTACTTCCGGCCCGGGTGCAACAAATGGTGTTACAGCCATTGCCACTGCCTATATGGATTCCATTCCAATGGTAATCCTCACAGGACAGGTCCCCACACCTCTTATTGGCAACGATGCTTTCCAGGAAGTTGACATTGTTGGAATCACAAGACCATGCACCAAACATAATTATCTGGTCAATAAAGCAGAAGATCTGGTTCCGACTTTACGCGAAGCGTTTCATATTGCCCGTACCGGTCGTCCAGGCCCTGTTCTTGTTGATCTGCCAAAAGATATTGTTGCAACAATGGTAGAGTTTCACGAGAAGCAACCCATCCGCATGCAGAATTATCAACCCACCTACGAGCCTCATTTGGGACAAATCGAGAAGGCATGTAAAGAGATCCTGAAAGCGAAACAGCCTGTGTTATATGTTGGTGGTGGAGTAATCCTGTCCAATAGTAGTGAAGAGCTGACAGTACTTGCTAAAAGCCTGAACATTCCGGTTACCATGACCCTTATGGGTCTTGGCGGATTCCCCGGCCGCGATCCACTTTCCATGGGAATGCTTGGTATGCACGGAAGTTATACTTCCAATATGGCTGTTGCCAAGAGTGATCTTCTCATCGCAGTGGGTGCCCGCTTTGACGACCGTGTAACAGGAAGAGTTGATGCATTTGCACCACACGCAAAAATTATTCACATAGACATTGATCCAACTTCAATCAGTAAAAATATCGCTGCTGATATCCCAATTGTTGCCGATTGTAAGCATGCACTTGTTGCTATGAACAACTGGTTTGCATCATCTGGTGAAAATCTTGATGAAATTGGAGCCACCCATTCACCATGGCTTGAAACAATTAATGATTGGACCAGGAAACACCCCATGACCTACCTTGATGAGGGGGAAACAATTAAACCGCAGTTTGTCATTGAAAAACTGGACGAACTGACTGGCGGTGATGCCATCATCACAACAGAGGTTGGCCAAAACCAGATGTGGGCCGCACAGTTTTACAAATTTAACAAGCCCAGACGTCTTGTCACCTCGGGTGGCTTAGGAACCATGGGATTTGGACTTCCTGCTGCCATTGGTGCTAAAATGGCCTTTCCTGATGCAACTGTTATTGATGTGGCGGGTGACGGTTCCATTCAGATGAACATTCAGGAACTTTCCACATCCAAACAGTATGATTGCCCGGTAATTATCTGTATCTTAAATAACAACTATCTTGGGATGGTTCGTCAGTGGCAGGAGCTCTTCTACAATAAACGCTATGCGTCAACTGTTATGGAAGTAACACCTGATTTCGTTGCTCTTGCTGAAGCCTACGGTGCTGTAGGTATTCGTTGCGACAAGACCAGCGAAGTTGAAGCAACTATTAAACAGGCCTTAGAGGCAGTTAAGAAAACTACGGTTATCCTGGATTTCCGTATTGCTCGTGAAGAAGGTGTTTTCCCAATGGTTCCTGCTGGAAAGGCTACCACGGAAATGCTTCTTGTCTGATACTACGCTTCTGACATAACACAAAGTTAAAGGTGCCTGAAGCTAAGGCACCTTATGAACAAATATATTTTTCTATTCACAGGACAAACAGATGAAACATACGCTTTCAGTTCTTCTTCAAAATAAACCTGGAGTTCTTTCCCGGGTTACGGGCTTGTTCAGTGGCCGTGGGTTCAATATTGAGAGTCTCAGTGTTGCAGAAACGCTTGATTCTTCCCTCTCCTGTCTCACTCTGGTGACTACTGGCAATGAGGCAATTGTTGAACAGATAACCAAGCAGCTTCACAAGCTTATCGATGTCATCAAAGTGACCGATATCAGTGAAAGTGAATATGTTGAAAGAGAAATGGCACTCATCCGAGTTAAGGCCGAAAACACCACTCGCGCTGAAGTTTTGCGTGTCATTGATATTTTCCGTGGAAAAGTCGTTGATGTCAGCCCAAAATCGTATGTTGTAGAGGTCACTGGCACCACAACTAAGATTCAAGCAATTATTGATATCCTGCGTCCAATTGGAATTAAAGAGATTGTTCGTACCGGAACCATTGCCATGGTACGAACACCAAAAAAATAATCCAGTGTGACTTTTGTCTTGCAGGCACTGAAAGATTGTTTCCGGTAAAAACAGATTTTTTCGACATGAGTCCTTACCGGCTTTTTCTGTTATCATCCCACTTATATCACAACATACTATCATGAATCGCCCTAAAATACCACTTGCACAGGAAGGCTACCCCTTTATTGCTTTTGCAGCCTTTGTTACTCTTATTACTGCAATTCTCGGATATGATTTTTTTGCTTGGCCTTCCCTTTTTGTCACAGGCTTTATTGTTGCATTCTTCAGGGATCCAGAACGAATGACCGATGCAAAACCTGACGAGTTAATCTCCCCTGCAGACGGGAAAGTGATTATTATTGAAGAACAGTTTGACGACATTTACCTGCATGAACAAGTAATAAAAATTTCCATCTTTATGAATGTCTTTAATGTTCATGTTAACCGGATTCCCGTGGGTGGTACCGTGCAGGAAATTCACTACAAACCCGGAAAATTTTATTCAGCCGACAGTCACAAGGGTGCTCTTTTAAATGAAAGCTGCGGTGTTACCCTGCAAACCAAAACAGGGCAGCGCATGGTTTTCGTTCAGGTTGCAGGGTTGATTGCCAGACGAATTGTTAACTGGCTGGAACCTGAAGATTCGGTTCAACGAGGTGAACGTTTCGGGCTTATTCGCTTTGGTTCACGCGTAGATCTGTACCTGCCTGTAACGAGTAAGGTTTCTGTGAAAATTGGACAAAGAGTCAGTGCCGGAAAAACCGCCATTGCATCCTTTTCCTGATTTTTTAATGTATCTGAAAATCAAAGTTTCTGTGGGAATTGTTCCTATGGCTGTTTCCGAACACCTAATACCGAATACCTTCTGCCCGCAGGGCATCATGTATCATTATCCATTCTTCAGGGGCACCTTGTATGACTGACAGTTCCTCAAATGTGGATAATCGTTTTTATCCATTGCCATGCATGATTACATTGGCAAGTTTATTTTGTGGCTTTTACTCCATTGTCGCAGCAATTAATGGTGAATTCAAGACTGCCGCCATTGCAATACTTGTAGCTGCTGTTTTTGATACACTCGATGGTCGTGTTGCTCGAATGACTCAGAGTACCAGTCAGTTTGGGGCTGAACTTGATTCCCTTTGCGATATGGTTTCCTTTGGTGTTTCTCCTGCTGTTCTCGCATATCTCTGGGCACTGCATCCATATGGTAGATATGGTTGGCTGGCAGCGTTTCTCTATGTTGCCATGACATCTCTGCGCCTTGCCCGGTTCAATGTCAATGATAGCACGTCAAGTTCCAAAAATTTTATTGGTCTCCCCTGTCCTGCCGCTGCTGCCATGATATCTGCTGCAGTTTTATTCAGTCATTTTTTAGGTATAACCGGTGAAGTCAAACATATCTCCCTGCTTTTACTGGTGTACCTTCTCTCTTACCTTATGGTTTCAACCCATACGTACTATAGTTTTAAAGATCTTCCCAAGTTCAAGATGAAACGTTTCCAAGTGCTTGTTGGACTCCTACTCCTTTTTATTCTTGTTGCTTCCGAACCTCAAATAATGCTCTTTGCACTTTTTTTAATCTATCTTGCTTCGGGCCCTGTTTATGACATCATTACAAAGCTTCGCTCAACAAAGAAAACAAGGATTTCACTTAAAAAACGGAAACCCTAAGGAACGGGAGCTAAATAACTTGAACATATTACGCCGCAATTTTTTCGTCACCTGTACTTGCAAAAACTTTGCATACTACCAGTATGTAACGTTTTTTCAAGTACAGGTGGCGGAACAAAGGGCAAGTACGATGTTCAAGTTATTTAGTGTACGTTCCTAAGCATTATTTATAGGTATTCATCTCTCTAACTGTCAAATATAAAGGTTTTATCATGAGTGAAAATCACAAGAAGTACAATGTGGCTATTGCCGGTGCAACCGGTGCTGTAGGAGGAGCCATGCTCGATGTCCTGAAAAGACGTGACTTTCCCATCAATGAATTGCGACTGCTCGCCTCCAAACGATCCGTTGGAAAAAAGATCACGTTTAAAGATGAAGAGCTGGAAGTACAACTTCTCAGTACCGATGCGTTTACAGGGATCGACATTGCTCTTTTTTCAGCTGGTGCCACAAGATCGTTAGATTTTGCACCAGCGGCAGCCGCAGCAGGTGCCGTGGTTATAGACAACTCCAGTGCCTACCGGATGGACCCTGAAATCCCCCTGGTTGTACCGGAAGTCAATCCTCATGCCATCGCCCAATACAAAAAGCACGGTATTATTGCCAACCCAAATTGCTCCACAATTCAGATGCTGGTTGCCCTAAAGCCCATTCTTGATAAAGTTGGTATCAAACGACTGGTTATCTCAACATACCAAGCTGTATCGGGTTCTGGGACAAAAGCGATTGAAGAACTGGATCAGCAGGTGAAAAATTATGCAAATGCCAAGGAGATGAAAGCTTCTGTTTATCCTCACCAGATCGCATTCAACTGCCTTCCGCACATCGATTCATTTCTTGAGAATGGATACACCAGGGAAGAGATGAAGATGGTAAATGAAACCAGAAAAATTTTTGAAGATGATTCCATTGGCATTACCGCAACAACAGTTCGGGTTCCCGTCTACTATGGACATTCAGAATCGGTTAACATAGAAACAAAGAGTAAAATCACTGCTGCTGAAGTTAAAGAACTGCTAGCCGTTGCACCAGGAGTAAAACTTGTTGATGACCCTGAAAACTTTAAATACCCCCTTGCCACAGATTGTGCAGGAAAATTTGAAACGCTGGTCGGTCGTATTCGTGAAGATGAATCCATTGATAATGGTATCAACCTCTGGATTGTTTCTGACAATATCTTAAAAGGTGCGGCGCTGAATGCTGTTCAAATTGCTGAAACCTTCATTACCGACTATAAATAATTGAGAATTATAGCCGGCCTTGCCCGTGGACGGAAACTCAAGACTCCTGGCAGGTCCAATTCCATTCGTCCTACTACTGATCGTGCAAGAGAGGCACTGTTCAGCATAATAGGCAGCATGATCCACTCAGCTCGAGTATTGGATCTCTTTGCCGGAACAGGAGCACTTGGTCTGGAAGCTTTTAGCAGAGGCGCCAGGCAAGTAGTTTTTGTTGATAACCAGAGTAACGCAATTGATGTCATCAAACAAAACTGTGCTCTGTGCACAAAGGGTATAAAAGATATTCAAGGGGATGAGCTAATAGTTGTTCAACATGATCTTTGCCGGGGATTACACTTTAAACATCCCATATTTGAAGAATCACTCTGCTTTGATCTTATTTTTCTTGACCCGCCTTACAATAAAAATCTGGCTGAAGAAAGTCTGAGTTTTTTGGATACCAGTGATTTTATTACAGCTTCAACAGTAATTATTGCTGAAGAAAGCAGTGCAAAAACATTGCCTGATTCGTATCTGCGATTGGAACTTGCTGATCAGCGAAGATATGGGGACACAGGATTCTGGTTCTACAAAGTGAGAGAACAGTAAAATCTTATACCTTTAATTGATTTGGTACTATGACAACAACTTCCCAACACCGGATAAATCTTGCCGTCTACCCCGGCACATTTGACCCCATAACCATGGGTCACCTTGACATCATAGAGCGCGCCTTAAATATTTTTGATACGGTCATTATTGCCATAGCCATTAATCCAGGGAAAAAACCTCTTTTTTCTCTGGAGGAAAGGAAGGAAATGGTAAAAAAATGTTTTCCACACGATTATTCACGTGTCGAGGTAGATACAGTATCGGGGTTGCTGGTTCAATATGCTGCGGATAAAGGTGCAAATGCTATTATTCGTGGATTACGAGCTGTATCCGACTTTGATTATGAATTTCAGCTGGCATTAATGAATAGAAAACTTGTGCGGGAAGTGGACACCGTTTTTCTTATGCCTGGGTTCAGGTGGATTTATATCAGTTCCTCCATTATTAAAGATGCTGCACGACACGGAGGAGATGTTTGTGAACTTGTTCCTGAACACGTAAACCAGAGCCTTCTCAAAAAGTTTTCAAAATAATACCCTACGGGCAAAAGTTATCAATATTCAGTAACTGATAACTGACAGCTCATATAGGAAAAATTCCCACATAAATTTTGATTTTCCGATACATGAAAATAATGTTTTTTCTGTTACTCTCTATTTGATTCTTCATGAAATCCTGTAAAAATAATCCACCAATACAAAGCAAACGCAGGTTCCTTTTTTTATGTGCCGGCCTTGCAGCTCTATACCCCATCTTTCGTTTTCTTGGATTCTCAATGCAAAAAAAACCAAGAGTTCTGGAACTGAGTAAAACGCTCACCGCTGGTGGATTCCATACCGGCCCCGACTATATTCTTTTTGATAACGGTACCGAGGCATGGGCACTCTCGAGAAAATGCACTCATCTTGGGTGTACTATAAACTACCATGAAAAAGATGATCTCCTTGAATGTCCGTGCCATCAAAGTCGTTTTTCAACGAAAGGTCTTGTTCTTCAAGGCCCAGCCGAGAAGACACTAGTCCGTTATAAGGTGGAAAAGTTAAAAGATGGTGGCGGCTACATTGTTACCATTTAGAAAACACAGGCATGTATAAGATGAAAGTTATATGGAGTAAATTTTTAGAAATTAAATGGGGTAACTACTCCCTTCTAGCTCTCTATATTTCTGTACTGTCAGGTGTAGTTGTTGCCTGGCAATATGATCCTGCAACTCCATTTTACTCAGTCTCCACAATAGATTTACTAATTCCCTTTGGAGAATATTTTAGATCCCTTCACTTCTACTCCAGCCAATTCTTTTTTCTTTTTTGTATATGTCATGTAATTGCTACTTTTGAACAGGCTCAGCAGTACTCAAGAAAACAGTGGATTATGCTTACGGCAACCCTTCCCGTGACATTACTCATTCTTTTTACAGGTTATATACTGCGTGGTGACTCTACCGGTTTTTCTGCAGGAATGATAGCTGAAGCAATTTTGCTGGACTTACCACTTATTGGTCAACCAATAAATAATCTCCTTTTTTCCATAACAGACAATGGAATGAAACGGATATACGTAAATCACATCGTTGGATTCTGCCTGCTTTGGGGCTGGCTCGCCTGGAGTCATGTGAAAAAGTACAGGGTTTCATTCAATAATCATATTGCGTTAACCATATCTATTCTTCTTTTTTCAGTCTTTGTTGCTGCCCCCTTTGAACCTGATCACCTAGGGGTTACATACATATCAGGGCCATGGTTCCTGGTTGGACTTCAGGAACTTTTACGATACTTCTCTCCTATGGTTGCTGGAGTTATTGTCCCATCAACACTGCTTATTGCGATAGCTCTCCTGCAGAAACGAAACCGTTACTATCGCTGCCTTCTAATCTTTATTGGCTGTTGGTTATTTATATATGCAATTCTGACCTTAATCGGATTTCTTCGATAGTTACAATTCCAACATCAGCGAATTTCTACTCCATTCTCCTTCAATGCCACTTTCACTTCAGCAATGGATACTTCCTTACGATGAAAGATCCCGGCAGCAAGTGCTGCTTCTGCATCAGTTTCTTTGAAAACATCTACAAAATGAGCAGCCGAACCAGCCCCGGAAGAGGCAATCACAGGGAT
Source organism: Desulfocapsa sp. (assembly GCA_022712975.1). GTDB lineage: Bacteria > Desulfobacterota > Desulfobulbia > Desulfobulbales > Desulfocapsaceae > Desulfocapsa. The sequence goes on along the minus strand of JAFLJO010000159.1, from coordinate 500 downwards.
ACTAACAACACTTTTTACGTGGTTAATCAACTCAAAATCAAACCCGCTATTTGTCCCATCCTTATCAATACAATTCAAAAGTATTTCCCCGGCACCCAATGCTTCACAACTTGAGGCAAGCTGAACAGCATCAAGATCGCGCCCTTCCCTGCCACCCCTGACAGTACACTGGTACCAACAATACTCTTCACCTTCAGGCCCAGGAACAATGGTTTTAATGGTATTGTGATCCGTATCTTCAGGATCTTTCACGTACACTCGCCTTGGGTCAATCGAGATAACAACAGCCTGTGCTCCGTAAACAATTGAAATCTGTTCAATGGAACTCCTGCCTGTTTTTATTCCGGTTTTCAAGTACTCTTCCGCAGTATAGCAGGCATCGGAACCAATGGATATTTTATCAGCACCGGAACGGAAATATTCGGAGGCAACATCGAGTGATGTATATTCTTTTCCGTTACTATCGGTAAATTCGCGAATTCCTCCGCCAATGGTGAGAG
>JAFLJO010000054.1 GCA_022712975.1 Desulfocapsa sp. | reverse complement strand
TTTTAGAAACAGAGGTAAACCACAACTCACAAGTATTACTTCATCGGCTGCGGCAGCAATTATTCGATTACTTCTTCCAACCAGGTCACGATAACGTCTGGCAGTTGCATTGTCTGGAACAATTCCCATTCCGACTTCATTGCTTACACAAATCAAAGTTCCTGAAAATTCTTTTGCCTTTTGGGTAAGTTCTATGGCTTTAGCTGTTATTTCATTTTCACCAAACATTACATTCGTTCTTTCAGCCTCATACATCAAGTTGTTCACCCATAAGGTTAAGCAATCAAGAAGACATACGGTGTCAGGTTTGAGTGATTGTATAGCACCAGCAATATCCAATTCCTCTTCTATGGTTTGCCAGATACCTTCCTCACGGTCTGTCTTATGGCGAGCAATTCTTGCATCCATCTCAGGATCAATAGCAGGACAGGTGGCAAGGAAACAGTGCTGGCCGGATATTGATTCAGCACGTGCCTGTGCGTAATCGCTTTTTCCGCTTCTGGCACCACCTGTAACTAAAATAAACCTTGAACTCATCCTTTCACAACTCCATGATTCAAACCTGTGAGCACAGCACCATTATCAAAAAGATCCAGAGTAGTATAACATCCCTTCCGGACGTTAAACAAAAGATAGAGTGAAGGGTTAAGATTTAAAAAATAACAGATCAGGTTCCTGATAACTCCACCATGGGCAACAATCATTATATGTGTTTCTGGTGATTTTTTTATATTTTCCCCTGCTCTCTGGACTCTTTTAACAAAATGTCCAATGCGCTCCCCTTCCGGAAAACAAAAATCCAGAGACCACTTGCTCCATGAATCAACAAGTTCAGGATCTTTTTTAACTATTTCCTGAAAATTCATCGTTTCCCATCGCCCAAAATCGACCTCACGCAAATCCTCATCATAGCATACAGCTTGATGAGGAAAGAGTATTTCACAGGATTGTTTGCAGCGAATCATGGGGCTTGAGATGAGGTTTTCAACAGGATAATTCTCAAACGAATCTTTCAGGCTCTCCATTTGCAACACGCCCTCAGCGGATAGCACCACATCCTGTGATCCCACATACTTTCCTGAGAAACCGGTTTTGCCATGCCGCAAAAGGGTCAGTCTCTTGGTCATACAGCTTTACTCAGTTTATACTTATCCTTATACCCTCTAGGGGTTATCATATAGCCATTCCACGAGAAGGTCGTGGAGTTTCCTATAATCACAGTTGATTGCATATTAATTTCTTCATCGAGCATTCTATCAAGGTTGCTTACCCTTATTATTTCATTCTCTCTGCTTGCAGCAGTTACAATACCAACTGGTGTTTTTTTGTCACGATGGGAGAGTATAATTTTTCGAGCTTCAACAATATGTTTGGTTCGTTTTTTTGATTTAGGGTTGTAGAGAGCGATAACAAAATCAGCACTTGCGGCAGCATCCAGTCGTTTTGCGATAACATCCCATGGAGTAAGTAAATCCGAAAGACTAATTGCAGCAAAATCGTGCATAAGGGGGGCTCCTAAACGTGCAGCACAACCATTTAAGGCCGCAACCCCAGGGATCACATCAATTTCCACCTTGCTGTCACGCTTTGCAGCGATCTCAAGAATAAGCCCTGCCATAGCATAAATACCTGGATCTCCTCCTGAGACCAGCGCAACATGTTTACCGCTTTCAGCAAGATCAAAAGAAGTATTGCAACGATCAACCTCCTGCATCATTGCTGATGTTATAACCTCTTTCCCGGCGAGAAGCTCAGGAATCAGATCAAGATAGGTAGCATAGCCAATAATAACATCTGCGGCAGCAAGTGCATTTACTGCCCGTGGAGTCATGTTTTCGACACTGCCAAGCCCTGTACCTACTACAGAAATCAGGCCACAAGACGGATCTGTTTCGTGGCGACTGCTGCTGTTACGTCCTTCCATTTTCTCTTCCTTACTATAAGTGTACCAGAACCAAGTGGCGTTTCTGCTGCTAAAATGGCGGCAGGTTCTGCAACCCCTTTAGCTCCAGTTGCCTTAAAAACCACAGCAGAGGAAGAAACATCTTCAACACTGTTTAGCTGGTCTTTGGTGTAAAATTGAATTTTTAGTTTTTTAGCGGCTGCAAAATCAAGCATCCCCTGTTCATCCTGTTTTAAATCAATTGATGCAAAGGAAGAGATTGATTTTAGATGAAGGCTGTTATCAGCAAAAAGCTCGCTGACAGCAGCAATAAAATCGTCACTTCTTGTCCCCCGGTTACACCCAATCCCTACTGTCAATGCACAAGGACGAAGAATCAGCGATTTATTTTCTGAGAAAATACGATCTGAGATTATAACGTCGGCGAATTCCAGCTTATGGACAAGCGTGAAATCAGCAGGTAGACTTTCAAAATCATGTTCTGAATATATCTTAAGCTTACCACTATTTATAAGTTTCGCTGATTTTTCAGTGAGTTTCTTGGAATCTTCAACGACCAAAGAATTCTTTGCTGCAAAGAGATCAAGAGCAGTATGGCCGGTGACATCGGAGGCAGTGGTAATAACCGGCTGCGCACCAAGAATAGTAGCGATCTCTTTTGCAAATTTATTCCCTCCCCCTAAATGCCCTGAGAGAAGACTGATCACAAACTGTCCTCTTTCATCAAGTACAAGCACACAGGGATCTTTTGTTTTATCGAAACAGAGTGTGGCAAGGGCCCTGACTACAATCCCGGTGGCCATTATACAAATAACAGCATCAACCCCCTGCTCCCAGCAGTCAACAATTTTTGCAAAGACAGTCTGGTCCCTTTTATCAACAAAACTATCCGGTAACTGAGCATTAATATTCTCAGCAAGTTTTTTTCCACCTTCAGTAATTGCTATAATCGCAGTTTTCATGGCGTTAGTGGTGTATAGTGTAACTCTGAGGTCGTTTCAATAACTACCAGTAAGGGGTTGATGAAAATAGCACATGGAATGAATGAGTGCAAGTTGTGCCTGTTCCAGAGGTAATCACTTTGTAAATGTATAAATAATTTTACATTACAGTAAATTACTGATAAGATAACAAAATATTTTTTTACACTGTTGAACTCCCCATCAACAATTACAAGCAGTTTTTTTAAAAACTTTTGAGGTTCATGTATGACAATCAAAATTCTTATAGTTGATGATGAACCCATTAATGTCAAGTTGATTAAAGAAATCCTTGAATATGAAAATGATTTCCAATACAAGTCAGCTACCAATGGCTTGACAGCTCTTGCCATTCTTGATGAGTACAATCCTGATATTATACTACTTGATATTATGATGCCCGGAATGAGCGGCTATGAGGTCTGCCGGGTAATTAAAAGTGATAAAAAACAAAAGTTTGCCAAGGTTATTATGGTTAGTGGTAAAGCCATGATAGAAGAACGCCTTGCAGGGTATGAAGCCGGGGCTGATGATTATATAACCAAGCCCTTTGTTGACGATGAGTTACTCGCTAAACTGAAAGTTTTCTCAAAGTTGAAAAAGATTGAAGAAATCGATGAACTGAAAACAACCATTCTTCAGCTCTTTTCACATGAGACCAAAACCCCGTTAAATGGAATTCTCCTTGGGAGTCAACTCATTCTGGATTCTCCTTCAGTCTCCACTAAAGTAGCAGAGTACGCAAAACTTATACAAATTTCAGGAGAACGAATTCATGACCTGGTTCGCAAAATCCTCCGACTCTCAAGTCTTCGTAATAACGTATCATTATCCATTGATCGCCAATCTGTGCTCTCATATTTACAAAGTGTTGCTGAGCATATAAACAGCAACATTGAAAACAGATGTGAAGTACGCATAAACTGTCCTGTTGACTTTGACCTTGATGTGGATTGGAAGCTGTTTCATGTAGCTTTCCAGGCTGTGGTGGAAAATGGTGTTAAATTTTCCTCCCCGGATGAATCAATTGAAATTTCTGCCAGCCTTGATGACAAAAGTATCACTTTTAAAGTGGTTGATCAAGGTCCCGGTATCAGCACCGAAATACAAGAAAAAATATTTGATGAATTCTATTCACATCACATTGAGAACCACACTAAAGGTACCGCCCTGAGCCTTGCCATTGCCAAGGAAATAATGAATCTTCACCAAGGCCATATACGTGTCGAAAGCAAACCCGGCGAGGGAGCAAGTTTCATTTTCACACTTCCCCTTGCATTGGCTCACAAAAATTAACATCTCTACCCGTAACTACCCACAGAACTCTGGAGAGTTTTAAGAAATCTATTTCCTGTCCCATCAATATCAATTGATTTGAGAACCTTTTATGTTTTTTGAATACGACTTAAAACGCCATAGTAAAGACCTCACAAGTGATTTTTCTTCCGAAGAAATTACTGCAATAATTGATAGTGCAATTGTTGATCTTAAAAATAGAAATATTGTTGGTGTGTTCATTGTCCCTCTTGCCTATCTTGTTGGTGGATTCGCCACTGACTACGCCTCAGAGCAATCACTTCTTTATGCATTTTTAGGGTTAACACTTCTAAGTGCACTTGTTTTGAGAGTTCTCTCCATTATTGCTTTTTCTAAAAAAGTTATTATCAAAAAACATATATGGATTCCGGTGTTTTTCTGGTCAAATATTATTATCGCTATTGTCTGGGCAGTTTTTACCAGTACTGCGATAATTTTTTATCACAACACACTCTCTATTACCCTTATTATAACTCTTCTTGCTGGAGTCAGTAGCGGCGTCATAGCAAGTTACTGTATATGGAAAGTTCTTTCCTATTCATACCTTATCATCATATTGAGTCTTCCGATAATCGCTCAATTTTATATTGGAAATCATATCACCGTTCCCATTGGTGTCACGTTTACCATTTTTCTTGTATTTAATCTGGCCCAGACAAAAATATGGAACAAGCATTACTGGCAGTCGTTGATAAATAGTCTTGTGATGGAAAAGAATTCACAGGAATCGGAAGCCCTTAATAGCAGGCTTACCGATGAAATTGCTGACCATAGACAAACCTCAATTAGTATTGTTATTAGCCGGGAAAAGTTCCAGAATATCTACAATTCGGCCCATGATGGTATCTTTATCTTTGAGCTTGGTGGACAAGTTATTGACATTAACGACACCATGTTAAAAATGTTTAATGTTGACCGGAAGAATGCTCTGAAATTTGATGTTAATATTAGCTTTAAGTCAACAAAAAATAAAAATGTTGATCTAAAAAGTATCTGGGCAGAGGCGGTTAACGGGACCGATCAGGAATTTACCTGGCTGACAAAAAGTATCAATAACGATGGGATATCAACCGTCCAGGTAAACCTCAGAAAATCTTCATGGGGTGAAGATTCTGTGATTATAGCAACGGTTCGTGACATATCTCAGCAGGTTGCGGCCATGGAAGCAACAACTGCTGCCAATAAAGCAAAAACTGAATTTCTTGCCAACATGTCCCATGAACTGCGCACACCCATGCATGGAATTCTTGGATATGCTCGCCTCGGTTTAAAACGTTCAAACACAGTACCCAGGGAAAAGCTGGAGGAGTACTTCCAACTTATTGCTGATTCAGGAAAACGACTTATGGGATTACTCAACAACGTTCTTGATTTTTCCAAAATGGAAGTTGGGAAAATGCGTTATGAGTTGCAAGAAAACAACCTGTTGCCAATTATCCATGAAGTAACCACCGAACTCACACCCATTGCGGCTGAAAAAGGACTCTCTTTTGACGTACATCATATCCGAGAAGATGCGGTGGCATATTGTGATGTTGAAAAAATAATGCAGGTGCTTCGGAATCTTTTATTCAATGCAATCAAGTTCAGTAACGAGAACAACCAGATAAAAATAACCTGCAAAGAAAATAATGGAGACACCGGAAAACAACAATTATTAGTAAGTGTACACAATTTTGGGGTCCAAATTCCAGAAGATGAACTAACCACTATTTTTGAGAAATTTACTCAATCCACAGCAACCAACACCGGGGCGGGTGGCACTGGTCTCGGTCTTGCCATTTCCAAACAGATATTAAGTGCTCATGGCGGCACTATATGGGCTGAAAACAATCCTGATGGGTTAACAATTTTCCGTTTTCTACTTCCGTGTAAAAAAAGTGCCTCTTTTTAAAACTGTTTTATTTCTCTGTAGAGCTTAGTCAATGTCTCATTAGCGGAAGCCATACCAGAAAAAGATATAAGTAACAGCAGTATCAGCAGGTAAGTCCGGGAATTGCTTCCTGCAGCACCTGATTTCGTCATTAATCACCTCATGCCATTTCCCTTTGCAAAAAGGGTCTATACTGATCACAGTTATGTTGCAAGTCCGTTTCCTTACGGTATCTTTTTTTATTCACCCTTTCAAGCAAAGCTTCGTAATAAGCACATCTTTACCTCATCTTGTTTGACTTCAAAAAACATTGATGCTATATAATTATTTGTTCGATCTAAACCAGTTTAGTTTTTTTTTACAAAATTCGCCACAAACGAATTTTCAACCTACTAGGATTACTATGAATTTCTTTAAAAACGTTCGTAAAACTATCATTCCCCTATTCGCTCTGGTTCTTGTTCCAGCTCTTTGTTTTGCCCAAACCGTAAGTGTAAAAAAAGATAATGTTAATGTGAGGACCGGCCCGGGAACAGAATTTCCCGTTACCATGGAATTATTTAAAGGGTATCCCCTGAAGGTTCTCGAAAACAAGGGTGACTGGCTTAAGATAGATGATTTTGAAAATGATAAGGGTTGGATCTTCTCCGCCTTGGTCGAACCTGGAACCACAGTTATTGTTAACGGGAAAAAATCCGTCAATATGCGTTCAAAACCAAGCACATCGGCATCAATTGTGGCCTCTGTTGATCGTGGAGTAGTCCTCACAAAGGTTGCCACGAAGGGGAAATGGGTTCAGGTTAAACATAGTCAGGGTACAGTTGGATGGATTTACAGTCCTCTGCTCTGGCCTTAAAAAAATATCGTGTAAACAGTTAGTAACTGAGGGCAGGGTAAAATATTTACCCTGCCCTTTTTTGTTTTCTTATACATTGCAGCGTAGGTAAGCGCAGACTCCAGGTAAGCGCAGACTCCGTAGATGTTCAAGTTATTTAGTGTACGTTCCTTAGTTCCCGTTCCTAAGCGAACCACCTTTCCGACTTTATTGCGAAACAGAAAAAAACCATAGTAAGTTTTTACGCATTTTTCTGTAGGAGAGCTTGCATAAACAAGGTAGAGTGCCTATTTTTCGAAGGTAAGAATTACAAAAACACTTTAATATACAAAATATTTCACTTAATAAACAATGATCTCCATAGCAACATTAGGTCCCCAAGGTTCGGATGGTTACAGAGCTGCGCTCCAGTATTCACCGGATGCCAAACTCTCTCTTTATAACCGTATCCCCGACATAATCAATGCTTTTTTACAAGAAGAAGTGGAGTTTGCTTTTGTCCCGATTTACAACACTCGTGAAGGCGAAATCAAAGAATATTTTCATCTCCAGGAACTGTTGGTGAATGGATATTGGGTCGATAACCTTGTTCTTCCCATACACCTCTCTTTTGGTCGTCTGAAACAGAATGGCACCCCCGTATCTCCTGAGAAAATAATTGGACGGGGTTCAGTTTTTAAACAGTGCGATGATTACATTAGTGAGCATTACCCCAATGCGACTCTTATGTCAGTCCCTGATATTGGCGCAGCCATGGACGACATAAAAGATAACAACCGTTATGAATATGCAATTGTCGATTCTGAAGAACTGCTCCTCAAGCATGGTTTTGAGATCAGAGACCGTGAAATTGCAGCACACAATCGTACACGTTTTGCCATTCTTGGTGGCAAATTGAGTAGTGTCACTGGCTATGACGCCTCTGCGGTTATCACCAAACCACTTAAAGATCGTGTGGGAATGTTAGTTGATATTCTGGGTGAATTTACCAGGCGAGGAATTAATATTCTTGATCTCCGTTCAGAAAACGATATTAAATCACAAAAACTTCAGATTTATCTCGAGATAGAAGGTCATATTGGTAACGAATCACTCCAGGAAGCCTTGAAAAGTGTTGAAACAAATGTGATCCAGGAAGAAAACAGTCTTCGCCTGCTTGGTTCTTTCCCACGTGTTGATATGCGTGTTAAAAAAATACGCTCCTTTGGTTTTATCGGCACCGGAGATATGAGTACATGGTTTGCTGAACGTCTTGAAAATGAAGGCTATACAACTCTCCTGACTGGCAGATCAACAATCATGGAACCTGAAGAGATGATAAAACAGGTTGATGTGATTGTTATCTGTGTTCCCATTTCGGTAACAGTTGCAACCATCAATCAGTATGGGCCTTTACTTAAAGATGGTCAGGCCATGATTTTACTAGCAGGAGAATCCGAACAAACGCTCGAGGCTGCAACAGAAGCTACCTCCCGTGGCGTTGAACTCATGCTCGTTCACAATCTCTGGGGGCCACAAGCACAGAGTATGAAGGACAAAAATGCCTCTGTCGTACGGACACCCCGCAGCGGATCCTTTTGTTCTGAGTTTGAAGCTTTCTTATACAAACATGGTGCTGCTATATCTCACGATAGCCCAACAAAACATGATCTCCTTATGGGTGTTGGGCAAAAACTGCCAACCACCATTTCAACTGCTCTTGCCATGACTTTAAAACAACACTCCATTGCATGTGCAGATATTGGTACTCACTCTACACTGACATCCCTGTATGGCATTCTAGCCATGGCCAGGATTCATAACCAGAATCCACGAACCTATGCTGAAATCATGTCAACAGGTGGAGACGGCCGGAAAATTGTTCGTAGTTTCGCAGAAAATTTACTGCACATTGTAAGCATGGCTGAAGAACAGAACATCCCTGGACTCTGTGAACTGATTGAAAACAGTAAGTCACATCTCAGTCCCGAATTTCTCGCTGAACATATGAAACGATCACGAGCTGTGGATTCAATACTGACAAAATCAGGAAATTAAGTTTTATGGAACAAAACGATAATCAGGAAATCATTTCCCTCAAAAATCAGAAAAAAAAATCAAAAAGCAACACCATGTTTATTATTATCATCTCTTGCTGTCTGCTTTTTTACCTGTATATGGGATCAAAAGGCGGGATTGGATGAGGACCTGGTCTCCCTCGGTCAGAGGGGAGTCAATGTCCAATACCTGCCAGCTTTCAAGATAGTACTGAGCCTGCTGTACAATAATTTAATGCATCGGAAAATTGTAAGCGTTCACCAACACCCCATATTTGTCCGATCGAGCCGCCTTATGCACAAAATCGTACACTACGGCGTCCCGCTTGAACAAATCTGAGGCACGGAGTCTACGCTTACCTGGTGAATGCTTACGAAACCAAGGAAACCAAGTTTACTGTAAATCAGTATTTGTGGTGAACGGTTACTGAAAATTAACTTTTTTGTGGAAATCTTTCCTATGTGAGTTGTCAGTTACCGAACACCTAATACCTAACACCGAATACCTTCTGCCCGCAGGGCATCACGTTCTCAGACTTTTTATATAGAGGAGTTTTATCATGTATATCCAAAACCTTAGTGTCCTGGACGAAGTCCATATTTGTCCAGACTGTGACATAAAAATGTCCTGCTGTGAAGTCCCCCCTGTTCACGTTGGTGATGGCCTTGGCTGGGGCTCTGAAGTTATGTTTATCTGTTTAAATGATGAATGCCCAACATTTAAAGGGGGATGGAAAAAAGTAGATGTGAACTATGGACACAAGGGTTCGTTTCGAAATATGCAGCTTCCCGGTTCCAGGGAATTGAATGCTTTGATGGTTGGTTCCAAAATTGCATTCACCGGTTCAATTGTTGACCCGGAATCAATGCGTGAACAAAATGAACGTTACCAGAAAGAAAAAGCAGCCATTGTTGCACTTGATACCTGTCTTGAGAAGAACGATATCACTCCCGTTATGGCACTTATCCTTGATGAATCTGCCAGCCCCAAAGGACGATCCCGTGCCATCGATTTACTTAAAGGCTTCAATGACCTTTCCTGTATTGATCCAATTAGAAATCATACATTTAGAAATACTGAATTCGAACAAAAATGCAATATGGTGATTTTTGTACTCTTAAAAGAAAATTTCCAGAAAGAATGCCCATTTTGTGCCGAGTTAATAAAGGCTCAAGCGAAAAAATGTTTGCACTGCAAAGCTGAACTTTAAGAAAATTAGACGATCAAAACTGACAAGTTCGTAAAAAGCTAACTTTTCAGATAGAAATTTTTTACGACGACATCAAAATTATCCTTGCCAAACACAGAGGCAAAGGGTATAAAAAGCAGCGGAATTTTAAGGCGGTGGGTGTAGCTCAGCTGGTGGTAGCACCTGGTTGTGACCCAGGAGGTCGTGGGTTCAAGTCCCATCACTCACCCCATTAATGCCAAGGAGTTTCAAGCGTATTTGCTTGGAACTCCTTTTTTTTATACCAGTTGCAACTGAATATCTCAATGTATCGGAAAATCAAAGTTTTGTGGGAATTGTTCTTATGTCTGTTTCCGAAAACCTAATACCGAACACCTAACACCTAACACCTAACACCTAACACCTACTGCCCGCAGGGCATCATGTTCAACAGAGACCAGATTGGAAAGAAACTTATTTATCGTTTCAGCCCACCTCATTTCGTTTCTGTTTTCTTGAAAAAACTGCTGCTTCCATCCCGGCAACACACCCCTCTCCCACAGCCTTTGCCATCTGATATGGATGCCCGGTAATATCTCCTGCTGCATACACCCCGGCCACATTGGTTTCTGCCTTCTTATTTGTGTCGATATGGCTCATGGTATCTAAATCAAGCTGAACACCGATTTCCAAGGCGAGTTCCATCGCACCTTTTGCTCCAAGTTCGATGAAAACTCCATCGAGATTTATTGTCTTACCATTTTCAAGAATCAAAGTCTTAACATCTCCATCTCCAGCGATCTCACTAACCCAGGTACCAGAAACATTTTCAACAGTGGATTCATTGAGCTTTTCGATTAATTCTTTGGAAGCAAGCAATTCCTGATTCACAAGATACACCTTGGATGCATATCCTGTGAGGGTAAGAGCGCCATCAATTGCAGCACTTGCATTACCGACAACTGCAACAGTTGCATTACGATAAAAGTTGGCATCACAATCAACGCAGTACGATACGCCTCTGCCAAAAAATTCTTTTTCACCGGGAACTTTTAATTTTTTTCTGGACATCCCATTGGCAAAAATGAGAGTTCTTGTGAAAACTGTAACACCACTCTCAAGTTCAACCGAGAAACCATCTGCCTCTTGACGAACCTTTAAGACATCATCTTCCATGACTTCTGTACCAAAACGTTTTACCTGATCCATTCCGGCAGTAAGCATTTCTTCCCCGGTTTTCACACCTTCTACACAGGCATAATTCTCAACATGTGCAGAAAACAGGGCACTTCGTTCAATTCTACCAAGAAGCAAGACGGTACACTTTTTTCGTACTGAATGGATGGCTGCCTGAATACCGGCAGGTCCCGCCCCGATAATAACCACATCTTTTCTTTCACTCATTATTTATTAACTCCGTTTATGTCTATAGAAATATAAATAAAAGGTAAATATTTACAACTAGTGGTTTGGGTTGTTTCTGGGTTCAACCCGAATACTTACAATAAAAGGAGAATATCCCTATAATAAACGGTGTATTCCTCTTGAATTTTCTGTTAATTTGTCATACATTTAAAAGCATTTGCTAAGGAACGCACACGAAATAACTTGAATATATTACATTGTTTTGTTCCCGTGCCTAAATGTATTTAGCATATAAACTCGCAATATAACCAGTCACTCTACATCAGTCAATCTGCCATCATGGATACACAATTCCCTAGAATCGTTATAACAGGCGTTGGTCTTGCCGCACCAAACGCTGACAACCTGAAGACCTACCGTGAAAAATTACTGAAAGGTGTCAGTGAAATCACCGAGATTGATCTCCGATATTTCGGCAAAGCACCAGCCGGAATCTGTGATTTTAATGAAACAAAATATAGAAAGAAAAAAGAGAACAAACGAGGAACCCGTGCTGGATGTTTAGGCGTCTATTGTGCTAATGAAGCGCTTGCAGATGCTGCACTCTCAATTGATCATTATAAACGGTCTCGTATCGGTGTTTATGTTGGTCTTACTGAGCATGGTACCGTGGAAACGGAAAATGAGGTCTACAATATCAGCCAATTTGATTATAATGTAGATTATTGGACCCATCACCATAACCCAAGAACTGTTCTGAACAACCCCGCCGGTGAAATCACTATGAATCTTGGTATAACTGGCCCCCATTATGTCATCGGAGCTGCTTGTGCTGCCGGTAACGCTTCGCTCATTCAGGGAGTACAGATGATGCGTCTCGGTGAAGTGGATATGGCACTTGCCGGAGGAGTTTCAGAATCAACGGGTTCTTTTGGTATATTTGCAAGTTTTAAGGCACAGGGAGCTTTAGGCTCAGCAAATGACCCTAGAGAAGCCAGCAGACCATTTGACACATCTCGCAATGGTATTGTCGTATCCGAAGGAGCATGTATTTACGTGCTTGAACGACTAGAGAGCGCACTTGAACGCGGCGCCAAAATCTACGCTGAGATTGCTGGTTATGCAATGAATTCCGATGCTAAAGATTATGTTCTTCCTTTCCACGAGAGACAGGCTGAGTGTATGGCGCTTGCCATGGAAAGAGCCGGTCTTGCACCCGAGGACATTGATATTCTGAACACTCATGCCACAGGGACTAAACAGGGTGACATTGAGGAATGTAAAGCTATTCGTCAAGTTTTTGGTGAAGGGAAAAATACTTACATTAATAATACCAAGTCTATTATTGGTCACGCAATGGGTGCCGCCGGCGTTCTTGAACTTGCTGGAAACCTCCCGGCATTTGCAGATAAACTCGTCCATCCTTCCATTAACTGCAATAATCTCGACCCAGAATGCAAGTTGAACAACATGGTTTTTGATAAACCCGTTAAGCTTGAAAAAGTAGATACAATTTTGAATAATTCCTTTGGAATGGTGGGGATTAACTCTGTAATCATTGTGAAAAAGCACGAATAATCAAACGGTTACGATTATTGTGCAACTTTAAAAAAAAATGTATAAAAAATATATAAAAAATACTCCCGGTGTGTTATATTGCGCAATTTGTTTACGCAGTAATGACATTTATTTTTTTGTTTGAAACTATACAGAAAAGGCCACGGCCGGAGACATATATATGACACGCGATGCAATTAGGGATCTCATCCTTGAAATAATTGAAGATATCGATGAGGATGCAGATTTTGACACTCTTCAGGCTGACAAACCTTTACGCGATCAGCTTGACCTTGATTCCATGGACTTTCTTGATATCGTTATGGAATTACGCAAACGCCATAAATTACAAATCCCTGAAGAAGATTACCCCGAGCTTGCAACTCTTGATTCCTGTGTAAACTACCTGGAACCCCTGCTTGCCGACGCTTAAAAAGTGCATGTTCCTTTATTGATCATCGGCGGCGGTCTTTCAGGACTTGCCGCCGCTCTTCGTTTTGCCCGTTTTATCCCCGATGTCCTGCTTCTTGAACAACATTCCAGAATAGGCGGTTTAAACTCATATTATTACAGAAATAACCGACTTTTTGAAACAGGACTTCATGCCATTACCAACTATGCACCGGCAGCAGTTAAAAACGCACCTTTAAATCGACTGCTTAGACAGCTGAAAATCAAACGAAAAGATCTTGATATTCATCAGCAGAATCAAAGTGAAATTCGTTTCCTCGATCAGGAGTCACTTCTTTTTTCCAATGATTTTTCACTTTTTGAAGCTGAAATTGCAAACAAATTTCCTGCCAGTCATCCAGGTTTCCAGAAATTACTACAGTTAATTGACCAGTATGATCCCTTCACCCCCCTCCCCTTTATCTCCGCAAAGCAAGTATTGCAGGAACATCTCCAGGATACACTTTTAACAGATATGCTTCTCTGTCCGTTGATGTATTACGGTTCATCCATTGAACGGGATATGGATCTTGGCCAATTTGTTATTATGTTCCGGGCTATCTTCCTTGAAGGAATGTTCAGACCCGGTGGAACCATTAAGGATCTCCTTGATTTACTGCTCAAACACTACACTGACTACGGCGGAAAAATTAAAACCAAAGCAACTGTCAAGCGAATCCTTCATACCGGCAAAAAAATCCATGGGGTGCTTCTCAGCGATGGGCAAGAAATACGCTGTGATTATATACTCTCAACCATTGGTTCAGAAGAAACCTTTACACTCCTTGATGAGCCTTCTAGTCTTGAAATTCTTCCCAGGCTGGGTTTTGTAGAAACAATTTTTGAAATTGAAAAAAGTACCGAATTAAAACAGGGCCATGATCGTACAATAATATTTTACAATGCCGCCGATCAGTTTTTATACCAGCAGCCCGACTCTTTAGTTGATTTTAACTCAGGCGTCATCTGTCTTCCTCAGAATTTTCAAGATCTACCCGAATCTCCTTTCAAAGAGGTACGCACCACGCATCTTGCAAATTACAGTGAGTGGAAAAGTCTTAAGCAGGACAAAAGTTCCTACAATTCTGCTAAGGACAGGGTCGCACTCACATCGCTTCCCGTTGCAGAAAAAATCCTTGGTAATTTCGCTCAAAACATAGTATATCGTGATACGTTCACTCCATTGACTATTGAGCGTTTTACAGCCAAAAAGAATGGTGCTATATACGGTAATCCCGTTAAAATCAAAGATGGCGACATTGGATACGATAATCTCTATTTAGCTGGTACAGACCAAGGGTTCCTTGGCATTATTGGTTCCATGCTAAGTGGTGTGTCTATAATAAATCAGCATATCCTGCCTCGCTTGTAATGTTCATGTATCGGAAAATCAAAGTTTCTGTGGGAGTTGTTCCTATGTTGTTTGCCGAAAACCGCATACCGAATACCGAATACCTTCTGCCCGCAGGGCATCATGTTCACTCAATACAACAATAAAAAAGTTTTATTATGCCTGTTTCTTTTTCACAAGCCGATGACAAATATGATGTTATTGTAATTGGTTCGGGACTAGGAGGTCTCACTTCAGCAAACCGCCTTGCATACTGCGGTTATCGCGTCCTTCTTCTTGAATATCACAGTCAGCTGGGAGGCCTTGCCACCTGGTTTAAACGAAATGGTCATATCTTTGATGTTTCACTCCATGGATTTCCATACGGGATGGTTAAAACCTGTAAGAAATACTGGAATAAAGAGATCATGAACTCAATCGTTCAGTTAAAGGATATTGTTTTTGATAATCCACAATTTCATTTAAAAACCACCTTTGATCGAATTGATTTTACGCAAAAACTCAATAAACAATTCAAGATTCCACAATCAACCATAGACGCTTTTTTTACCCGGGTTGCCGGTATGAATTTTTATGACGACCAATCCATGACCACAAGGGAATTGTTTGAAGAGTTTTTTCCCGGTCGCAGTGATGTACATCGTCTGCTCATGGAACCGATCAGTTATGCAAACGGTTCAACCCTTGATGATCCTGCCATTACCTACGGTATAGTTTTTTCCAACTTTATGAACAAAGGTGTTTTTACTTTTGAAGGCGGAACCGACAAGCTCATAGGGATGATGACTACAGAACTTGAGAACAATGGCGTTACCATCTGCACAAATGCCAAAGTTGAACGAATTGTCGTTGATAAAGGCGTTGTCAGAGGAATTGAATGCCAGGGAAGAATGATTGAAGCAGGAGCCGTTGTTTCAAACTCAGGCATTACGAATACCATCCATAATCTTACCGATCAGGATGCGTTTTCTTCTGAGTTTATGGAAAAAGCCAACAAAATTCGAGTCAATAACTCCTCCTGCCAGGTTTACATGGGAGTAAAAAAGGAAGATACGATAGATGATATTGGTGATCTTCTCTTTACCTCAACTGTAGCCGAGTTTGACTCTACTGAACTTCGTGATTTCAAAACCGGATCAAAAACATTTTCAGTATACTATCCCAAAACCAGACCAGGACACGACCGTTACACCATCGTTGCCTCAATGAACTCGAATTATTCAGACTGGGAAAAGTTTACAGAAGAAGAATACAAGAAAGAGAAAGAAGATCTTATTCAACGTACTCTCATTGATCTTGATCGTTATTTTCCAAATGCCCGGGAAAGAATGGATTGGATAGAAGCAGCCACTCCAAGAACATTCAATCGTTACACCTTGCATACGCAGGGAACCTCTTTTGGCACTAAATTTGAAGGCCTTGACGTATCCCGTTCAATATTCAAAGAAGTTAATGGTTTATTTCATGTCGGTTCGGTCGGAATTATCATGTCCGGCTGGCTTGGAGCAATTAACTACGGAGTTATCGTCTCAAATGATGTCGATGCATACATGAGAAGCAAGGATTAAAAAAATGCAGGATTTTGATTTCACAGGACAAAAAGTTGTTATCACAGGTGCCAGTAGAGGTATTGGCAAGGCAATCAGTCTCGCATTTCTTGAGTGCGGCGCAACAGTAATTGGTATCTTTGGCGGGAATAAAGAAGCCGCCGATATATTCCAGACAGAATGTTTGCATTTTAGCGGAAAATTGCAATTACATCAATGTGATGTTTCCGATGAAAACCAGGTTCAACGTTTTTACGACCAAATCGAGGAACAATTTTCCACAATCGATATCCTGGTGAATAACGCAGGAATCAGAAATGACAAACTCCTTGCCCTGATGGATCAAACAAGCTGGCAACGAGTCATTGATATTAATCTTACTGGAACATTTAATATGTGCCGCCATGCTGTAATGCTTATGCTTAAACAAAAATATGGGCGCATCATTAATATCACCTCTCCTGTTGCAACTCTTGGATTTGCAGGGCAAACAAATTATGGAGCCTCAAAAGCAGGTCAAATTGGTCTTACAAGAAGCCTCTGTAAGGAAGTTGCCCGCAAAAAAATCACTGTCAACTGTGTTTCCCCCGGTTTTATAGAAACAGAACTTATTGAAGATCTCAGCCCGGAATTACTGAAAAGTTACAAAAGATCCGTGCCCATGCGCAGATTTGGAAAAGTTGAAGAGATTGCCGATGCAGTCCTTTTTCTTGCATCAAAAAATGCGGCATATATCAGTGGAACAGTACTTGATGTGAATGGAGGACTGTAAAATATGATTCAGGATCTGAAAGTTACGGATCTTATCCCCCATCGTGCCCCTTTTCTCTGGGTCGATTCCATGATCGCATATGACCAATCATCACTTATCACCGAAAAATATATTCCTGAAGATCTTGATGTTTTTAAAGGGCATTACCCCGATCATCCAATCCTGCCTGGGGTTCTGTTATGTGAAGCAATTTTCCAGACAGGTGCCCTTCTTATTGCACTTCTTTTAAAAGAATCTAAAGAGCCAAAAGTGGGGATGCCTGTGTTGACACGAGTTGAAGGGATTAAATTCAAACGCCCTGTCGGTCCGGGTGACACCATCCGCATGCAAGTGACACTCAAAGAAACTCTTGGTGGTGCCTGGTTTTTAAAAGGAACACTTCGTGTCAAAGAAAAGGTTTCTGTCCAGGTTGATTTTGCCTGTACTCTAGCTACCCTCAAATGAAATTTAAATTTACAGAAGATTGACCTTTTAATTAATTCAATATATAAATGACAAGAATTCTCAATAGCTTTTTTTCAAAGGAATAACCAATAGTGCAACTCTCAATTTCCGATATGATTATGCATGCCGGCCCCATGGGGAAGATGGTCATGCTTACACTTCTTATTTTTTCTATAGTCTCTTGGGCTATTATTTTTATGAAAATCAGATTGTTTAAAAAAGCTGCAAGAGAGACAGATGTTTTTCTGGAATCCTTCTGGTCATCCAAAACGTTAAACGATGCCGATAATGCTGCAAAAAACTTCCCCTTAAGTCCTGAAGCAGCTGTTTTTTCAGCTGGCTTTTCTGAACTGCAAAAAATAAATAAAATACGAAACCGCAGTGAAAGTGACACCGGTAATGAGCCGCTTGAAATGCAGCTTGCCACCATGGATAATCTGAAACGGGCTATTAGAAAGGCAGAATCGCAGGAACTCTCTAATCTTGGGAGATCCCTTCCCTTTCTTGCTACCACTGGTTCTGCTGCACCTTTCATCGGACTTTTTGGGACAGTATGGGGAATAATGGTATCATTTCATGATATTGGAGTGCGCGGTTCAGCATCCCTTGCTGTTGTTGCCCCAGGTATTTCCGAGGCGCTTGTGGCTACAGCTGCAGGACTTGGAGCAGCCATTCCCGCAGTTATTGCCTATAATTATTTTGCAAATCAATTGAATGAGATCGAAAATGAAATGCAGAATTTTTCCACTGATTTTCTCAATCTTGTTGAACGAGATCTCCTAAGCCGGATATAAAACAAAATGGGTTTAAATTCCTCCAAAAGAAGGGGTGGGTTAGTATCTGAAATCAATGTAACCCCGCTTGTCGATGTAATGCTGGTACTCCTTATCGTCTTTATGATTACTGCCCCCATGATGAATCATGGCCTTGAGGTGGATCTCCCCGAGACAACAGCCAAATCGCTTAATCAGAAAGAAGAGCCCGTTATCGTAACTCTTGATAAAGACGGAAAAATAATGCTCGGTAAAATAGAAGTAAGCCAGGCCATGTTCCGACAGCAACTGGAAAAAGCGTATGGCAAGAATACAGATCAACCTATTTTTTTACAAGCTGACAGAGAAGTCGCCTATGGGATGGTAGTAACTATTATGGCTGACATCAAAGATGCTGGATTTGACAAACTTGGCATGATCACTCAGCCAAAAGAAGAGACTCCTTAGTCGTGTCTGCGGTCTTTGGAATGACTTCTGGTGCAACAGGGTGGAAGCTGCCTATCAACCTTGCAGTTTTATTCCATATTCTTATCTTCTCGTCTGCGCTTATCATACCTAAATATATTGATAAAAAACCGATCATACAAGAATATCTCACAGTTGATCTGGTAAATATATCTGCCCCTTTGCCAGCACCTGTGGTTAAGACAGCGCCACAAACTCAAAAGCCTCCAGTGCAACCCATTGTTAGCAAGCCTGAACCAAAGCTTACTGAGCCTGAAAAGACCGTTCCCATTGCCCCGGTGATTCCTGAGAAGATTGCCAGCTCCGTACCAGATTCAGTTACAGCTATCTCTATTAAACCTATTAAACGTAAAATCAAGAAAACGATTCCACCTGATACAACTGTTGCCGATGCATTAAAAGCAAGGGACGCCAAACTAAAAAAACAGCAGAAATTTGAAAGGCGACAGCAACAATTATTACAGGAAGCACAACGTACAAAAGCTCTTGCGGATGCCGAACAGGCTGCAACAAATGATGCAGTGAATGCACTTAGAAAAATGTTGCTTACTGATTCAGAGCTTGTTGCTTCGACTCTACAGGCAACTAGCACTCCTACTCAAAGAACTGGTGGTGGCTCAAGCAACATTATAGAAAGCCAATATCAAGCAACTATATTCAGCAGTCTCCATGAACACTGGGCATTGCCCGAAATAAAATCATGGGATCCTGATCTTACAGCAGTGGTTGTAATAAACATTGCCCCAAATGGTCGCATCATCAGCCACCGTTTTGAAAAAAAATCCGGAGATCGGCTGTTTGATCAATTTGTCGTCAGAACTATTCAAGAGGCCGATCCTTTGCCTGCCATTCCTTCTGCTATGGGAGTGCAGCAGCAATACACTATCGGACTGCGCTTTAAGCCAGGACAAATTCAGTAATATCTATTTGAGTGTTTAGGAACGTACACGAAATACCTTGAACACCATATTTCATTCCCGTTCCTTACTGAAAAAGGTTGACTGCTAGTATCAAACATTTATAATCGAAGTATAAAGTATTTTCCCTTTTCTCAATAACTACTCACAACTATGAAATTAATTTTTTTTAGCTTTTCCCTCTTTATATTATTTTTTATTCCTGCTCACTTACAGGCTCAAGAGATCACCTATCTTGACATCACTTCACCTGATGCCCGGAAAATCACCATAACTATCCCTTGGTTTATAAATAAGGAACAACCTGAAAAGTTGCATGTTTATGGACGAGATCTGGCAGCTACACTTGGAAAAGCTTTAGATTTCCATGGAATATTTTCTCTTATTCCACCCGAACACTATGGAAAAGCCCAAAATGCCAACTGGAAGTCTCTTGGTGCGGATTTTGTTGTACTAGGTAACTATAGTCTTTCAGCCAAGGGTGTGAAGATGGAAATCAGACTCCTGGATGTTGGTGGTGGAGATATGATCATGGGTAAAATGTATAATGGAAATCGGAGTCATGAGCAGAATATGCTCTATAAATTTACAGACTCTGTAATCAAAGACATGACAGGTCAGAACGGAATAGCATCATCAAAGATTGCCTTTGTGTCAGACCAAAACGGATTTAAAGAAATTTATACAACAGATATCCTGGGTAAAGAAACACGCCAGATTACACGTCACAAAAATCTTGTAGTCTCCCCGCGTTTTTTGCCTGGAGGCAGATTTCTCACTTACACATCCTATCATTCAGGTAATCCGAATCTCTATATTACCGACCTCAAACAAAGTAAAACTACCAGGGCTATCTCCCGCCGACAAGGCATGAACCTTGCCCCTGCATGGTCCCCTGATGGCAAGACGATGATTTTAACCTTAAGCAAAGCTGGTAATCCTGATCTTTTCATGTGTGATAGAAAGGGAAAAATCATCAAGCAACTAACTCGCCGTTCCGGAATAAATGTATCACCAACATGGTCACCTGATGGCAAACAGATAGCATTTGTTTCAGACCGCAGTGGACGTCCTCAAATTTATATAATGCAGGTAAAAAGTGGTAAAGTACAGCGAATCACATTTAAAGGGCATGAGAATGCAGAGCCTAGCTGGTCCCCCAAAGAAGGGTTGATTTCGTATTCAAGCCTTGTTGATGGTTCCTATCAGATTTTCACCATTGCTGTCCGGCCAAACAGTATTCCCAAACAAATCACCAGCGGCCCTGGAGACCATGAATCACCGACATGGTCTCCCGACGGAAAACAGATACTCTTTTCCTATAGATCCGGAAGAACACAAAAGATATATGCGATTCTCAAAAATGGTACTAATATGAGACAACTTTTCAACATGAAAGGGAATCAGACCTATCCCCAATGGACAAGCACCCTGTAAGCAGTTACAACATCAAAGTTTCTTGAAACTATTTTATTTACCCAGTGAGTAGTTACATTAATTATTGTTTTTTATTCACACAGACATAGAGAAAGCCCATGAAAAAAAGATACTTCACACCTCTCATCCTTGTTGCCCTTATACCTCTTCTGAGCAACTGTGCCTCGCAGCAGGATGTGCAAAGCCTCAATTATCATGTCAGATCAATTAATAAAAAACTTGAGGACATGAAGGTTAATACAGTTGATCAAATGCAGCAGCGTCAGGCAACATCTTCCGGTCAGCTTGATCAGTTACAGGCAGATATCCTTCAGCTGAAAAGTAAACTTGATGAAGAAGCACATGTGAACCGTATTGTGCAGGAGCAAAATAAAGAATTGCAGCTTGCCATACAAAATCTTTCTTCGCAGCAGGAAGAAAAAATAAATACGAAAATTGCAGCGCTGGATTCAAAGATCAGTTCTCAGAAAGAATCGCTCAATGCAATGCAGCAAGCTCGCGTTCAAGAAGCACAAAGACGTTCAAAGGCTGCAAAAAAAACGGCCGATGATGCGATGCGGAGAGCCCAACAGGCAACTCTTGCTACTAAAGCCTCACAATCGCGATCTACAGGTGTGGTGCGTATATCCCCTTCTGCCAAAAAGATTCTTTTTGCAACAGCAACAAGTAGTCCGGCAGTAAAGAAAACAACTACAGCTAAGCCCATTTCAACTCCTGCCACTCCCGTTGCAGTGAAACCCAGCGTTCCCAAACCAGTTGCTGAGAAAGCAACGGATACTCTTGCTAAAGCTCAGCAAAAATTCAGAGATGGTGAATACAAAGATGCTTACAAGCTTTTTAAAAAAAATACCTCCCAAAAGAGTTCGACAAAAACTGCTATTACAGCTAGGTATATGATGGGCGAAAGCCTTTTTAAACAGGGAAAATTTGACCAGGCAATTATACAATATCAGCAGATAATATCCAATTACCCGGGTAATCCTCAGGCCGCTAAGGCACTCCTTAGACAGGGGGAATCCTTTGAACAACTTTCTGATACAGAAACTGCTCGCATTATCTATAGAAAGATAACAGCTTCCTATGGGTCATCACCTGAGGCAGAAATCGCAAGGCAGAAAATAAATTCACTCTAAGAGTATCTTTTGATCATGGCCAAAATTCGTTTGGACGAGCTACTTGTTTGTTCAGGATTAAGCACGGATCTACAGCAGGCACAAAGAATTATAGGTGCTGGTGAAGTGGCCATTAATGGTCATTGTGTTGATAAGGCCGGAACGTTATTCCCAGAAAAATCTATACCCGTCGTAAAAAGCAAATGCCCCTATGTGTCACGAGGCGGATATAAATTAAAAGGGGGATTGGATACATTTGGTTTTAATCCAACAGGGATGGTTTGTGTTGATGTCGGGGCATCAAGTGGTGGGTTCACTGATTGTCTGCTTCAGCATGGAGCCCAAAAAGTATATGCTGTGGATGTGGCTTATGGAATGCTTGACTGGAAGTTGCGGCAGGATTCACGAGTTGTTGTAATAGAACGATTTAATGCTCGAAACATCAGTACAAAACAGATCCCTGAACCCATTGATCTTGCCGTTATTGATGCGGCCTTTATATCTCTTACCAAGCTTATACCACCGCTTGTTCCACTTTTTGGGGAAAATCTTTTAATTATCTGTTTGATTAAACCACAATTTGAACTTCCTCCCAAGCTAATCCCTAGGGGTGGCGTGGTAAAAAACACTGCACATCATCAGCAAGCCATTGAGAAGATCAAAACTTTTATTAGTTCTTTGGGTTTAAACGCTGAAAATCTTGAACCAAGTCCTATTCTCGGCCCCAAGGGAAACTGCGAGTTTCTCCTTAAAATTACACGTAGAACAGGAACAAGGGGCAAGTAGGTAAGTGCAGACTCCAAGTAAGCGCAGACTCCGTAGATGTTCAAGTTATTTCGTGTACGTTCCTTACCTTATGCCTGGGTCAGTTTTCCTCTAACATCTTTATTGTCTGCTGCATTTTTTTTATTTCTTCTTTATACTCCTCAGCTAATCCAGGTCCTTTTAATGCGATCTTTATACTATGTTTGGATAATTTCAGGCGACCTTCATATAGATTGTACCTGGCAAGATAGAAAGCGGAGTTTGCCTTCTCCCCTATTGCTGCTTTGAGTTTTCCCAGCTCAAAATATACTTTTGAATAATTGGGCATCTCAGCCTGCACTTCTTTTAGATATCTTTCACCCTTGGCATAATTGCCTAATTCAATCCACATGCGCGCAAACTGAAAGGCAGCCCACATATCACGTCTGTCTTTATCGTAGGCGCTTCGGAATAATGTTAGTGCACGTTCTTTGTTTCCTGCTTCTTTTTCAACGAGTCCCAGGTCAACCAGAAGTATGGATTCATTCGGGTAGAAATGTATTACTTCCTGTAAATACTTTCTACTGGATTCATAATTGTTTTCCATTCTATCTAGCTGGGAGAGACCATAATGCAGCATAATTCGTTCACTTTGAGTAAGCCTCGAATCTGCGAGGCGGTTGTGGAGAAGATTCCGCAGTTTTTTTCCATCTTTCACAAGAGATAGAATGCGATATTTCATACGTAAAAAACCGAAATCACAGGTTTCCTTAAAATCCTGCAACTCTTTTTCATCAAAATCAATTAGAGATTGCACATAATCAAGCCTTTCATCAGGATAAGGATGAGTAAGAAGATACTGAGGAATATTACTTCCCATAGTGTAACGAGTAATACGGCGCATGGTATTGAGCATAGATACCTGTGCCTGTGGATGTCTTCCCATTTTTTTCATCCAGCCGTAGGCGAGTCGATCCGCTTCTTCTTCATGTTTTCTGCTAAAGTGAAGATTTGCAGATTGGCCTGCCGCAAGAGATCCTGTAAGCAGCGCATGGCTAACTGCCCCTGCACCTAGTGCCAGACCTGCTAGTGCAAGTAAAGTTGTGGCCACAGTTATTTTTGATCCCTTATCCATTCCCTCTGCAATATGTCTGGCCACAACATGTGCGATTTCATGGGCAAGTACTGAGACAAGCTCATCTTCATGATCCATTGTTTCAATTAAGCCTGAATAGAAAAAGACAAGCCCGGAAGGTGCTGCAAAAGCATTGAATTGGGGGGATTCAAT
Organism: Desulfocapsa sp.; assembly: GCA_022712975.1. GTDB lineage: Bacteria > Desulfobacterota > Desulfobulbia > Desulfobulbales > Desulfocapsaceae > Desulfocapsa. Next base: position 9,094 of record JAFLJO010000054.1, on the reverse strand, counting down.
AATATTAAAATGATAGTCAAAAAATTGAAAACCAGCGACTTCAAGAACTTCACCACCAAGTTCATTGATATATTGAGAGATGTCAGGGTCATCAAGGAGTGGAAAGGCGAGCCGTATCTGGTAGAGCAGCTTCTGTCCGATTTCCCGTTCCTCACCTACGGTTAAAGCCATGCTCCTGCTACCATTTGCAGCCATAAGAAAGCACACTATTAAAAAACAGTTAAAGACTTTATGCAGATATCTCTTAACAAACAAACGGCGACCTCTTTGTATTGAATCCCTCAGCATGATGCTAGAATTTTCATCCCAGCACTTGTACTAATGCTCGCTTTATATCCTAAATCCTTACTTGCCTTAGCTATTGAAAAATAGTGCGATTTAGCCAGTTGCTCAGCAAGGAATCTAGTCATTTTCGGTTCTTTCTGAGGGGCGAAAGTATGATGTAAACCTTCAAGAATCGCTCCCATTGAATACGCCAGTGGAAAAGGTATTGTCGTTTTAATTGGTGGAACATCCATCTGTTCAAATAATGTATCAATCCATTGCCAGAGATTAACCGGTTCCCCCTGACTGATAAAATATGCCTCTCCGGCTGCGGTTCCAGATCCTTCCAGATTTAGAGCAGCAAGAATGTGAGCCTCCGCAACATTTTCAACGTAACTGATATCAACAAGGTTTTTGCAATTACCAACTTTTTTCAATTGTCTCTTTCTCCCACGCTCAAGAAGACGAGGAATAAGATGGGGATCACCCGGACCCCAGACTAAATGAGGGCGAATTGCACAAGTAAGGAATTTTTTCTGCTCATCATTACTATTAAGCACTAATTTCTCAGCAACAACCTTGCTTTTTGCATAATGGCAGAGAAAATGTTTTGCGTAAGGCAAAGTCTCATCACCATTTACAATATCTTCACCATTAAATACCACGGATGGGGTAGACGTATAAACGAGGGAAGAAACCTTATTTTTCTTACAAGCTGCTATAACGTTTTCAGTTCCCTGTACATTTACCTTGAAATAGTCTTCCCACTTTCCCCAGATTCCGGCTAAAGCTGCAACATGAAAAACAGTATCAATACCTTGCATTGAGTCAGACAAAAACGAGGCATCACAGATATCGCCACGGAGACAGTTTACACCGAGCGCAGAAAGCTCCGGATAGTGATTCCGCCCAAGCACAGAACAATGCACCCCTTTCATAAGAAGTTGCTTTACAATACAGCTTCCTACAAAACCGCCACCTCCAGTTACAAGAGCTTTCTTCATAGCTGTCCCTTCAATTGAGATGTTGCCCAGAGGCTGAGTTTTTCTCTGAAAATTTTGGCATTATGCCTGATATCTACAGGGAATTCCGGATGGATAAGATACTGATCTATTTCCAGGGTTAAAGGATTGTTTTTACCAATCTCCCGTAACTCGTGAATAAGTTGCTGAGTATCAATGGTGGATTCTTTTTCAAGTTCGACAATAATCGCTGGAATACAATCTGTACCTGACGAAAGAGGAATAGCAACCAGTGCCGAACGAAACACCTCAGGATGAACATTAAAAAATGCCTCACAGGGAATTGAATAAAACGTTTTATTATATTTCCTGCAAACAACCCGGTGAGCACGTCTCCCGCAAAACCAAAGTCTCCCGCTGCCATCCAGATACCCGACATCTCCCATTCGGTGCCAGAAACTGTTTCCATCTGAAATTTTGGCCAGCTTATTTTCCCTATCATTATTTTCATAGGAACTGGTGACAACATCGCCCTGTACTATAATTTCACCTATTTCTTCTGGTGGCAGGAAATCGTGTCGTTCAAGTTTGCTAATAGCCATATCACTGATTGGAATAATTGCTATCTCTATACCCGGTAAAGATCGTCCTACGCAGGTTCCTTTGCCACGCTTGGTTAAACCCCAGGTTTCTCTTAGCACTTCTGTTCCTTCAATGGAGGCGATGGGTAGGCTTTCTGTTGCTCCATATGGGGTATGGATAGCAGCATCTTCAGGCAGCACATTCTGCATTGCTTCTATAAGTGCGCCCGAGACAGGGGCACCAGCCATAAGAACCTTTTTTAATGTTTTTAATCTCTTATCACGAGCATCGCAGTAGGAGGCGACGATATTCCATAGCGCAGGAGAGCCAAAAGAATAACTTACCTCATACTTTTCAATGGAGGCTGTAAATACTGCTGGATCTATTTTGGCAGGACGAGTCGAGTCCATGTCAGGAATAACAGCTTGAGCCCCTAGAGCGGTCGAAAATAGAGCAAAGAGTGGAAAAGCAGGTTGATCAACATCTCCATGCCCTATCCCGTAATAGTCACGAATCAGACCAAGTTGCGCCTGAAAGATGGAATGCTCATAGCGAACACCTTTGGGAGGACCGGTTGAACCAGTGGTGAATAGTATTGCTGCCAGATCATCAACTTGAGGTTCAAATACAGGAAATTGCGGATAATCCTGATCGGCAAGTTTTGAAATATCAGCGCCAAAGAGACCAAGAGATGAACCACAGCAAAAAGTAAATTTTACAGTATTGAATGGTTTTCTAAAAATGGTTTTAAAAAAATGGGCTTTGGGGATTCCGATAAATCCTTTAGGGCGGACGCCTTCAATACATCGTAGCAAATTTTTATATCCCATGCCGGGATCAATCAGGATAACGGGAGCACCAATCTTAAATAATGCAAAAGTAAGGCAGATAAAATCAGCAGAAGGTTTTACCATAAGCATTACCCTCTCTCCCGACCTCACCCCCCTGTTTTTTAAAATATGAGCGTAGGAATCGGATCTTCTGTTCAACTCATTAAAGGTCAGAGTTTTCCCCGTAGCTGCCTCAATGAGACCAATTCTGCCTCCAATGTCTTTTGCTGTTTCGACAAGGGTATGGGCGATATTGAGACTCACTCGGTATCCTCAAAGAAGTTCAGGGCAAGGGGAGCAATTTCATCAAAGGCATCTTCTAAAATATAATGTCCGCCTTCTTTGAAATAATGAGCATCAGCGTGAGGAAAACGTTTACACCATTCATCATAAAAAGAATCATTGAAACAGAAATCTTTTCCGCCCCAGCAGATGAGCATTGGCAGCTGTCTTGCCTGCAATTGTTCAAGGCCTTTTTCAACTGTGAGCAGGGTCTGATACGAGGGATGGCTGGAATCAAGAGGGATATCCTCAACAAATGAGGAGACAGCGACTCGGTTATTCCAGGAATCATAGGGTGCAATAAAGGCAGCGGCCACATCTTTTGCCATTTTTTTACTCACTGCCATTTTTACAGCAGACCCGGCAAAACCATTCAGCCCGCGCACCAGAAGCTTACCCACAACCGGCCAGCGACAAACGCTGATTCGCAAGGGAATACGCTCTGATCTAAATGCTGCTGTATTTAAAACCATTGCCCGTTGAATTGAGCCTGGATTTTTTGCAGCAACACCCATGCCAATGGCCCCTCCCCAATCATGAATCACCAGTGAAAATGATTTAACCTGAAGATGCTGCAAAAGGGAATCAAGATTGTTGATATGGTTTTGCAGGCAGTAATTATACTCCTGAGGCTTGTCAGAAAGCCCGCATCCTATATGATCAACTGCAATCACTCGATGACTTTTGGCAAGAAGCGTAATCAATTTGCGGAAATAAAATGACCAGGTGGGATTGCCGTGAACCATAAGGATTACATCGCCTTGCCCTTCGTCCACATACTGTAGTCGATGATTCCCTATGGTATGATAATTTGATTGAAACGGGTAGTCTGGATACACAATGGTTGCTTAGGTAGAGGTTAAAAGATTAAGTAATACTTAGGCTGACCAGGGGAAAGTGTCAACTCTTTTCCATGAATTACAGGCTCTATTCTTCTTGCTCACTGAGAGATATTTTGTATAGTATATGCGCATTCCGTCATATTCCTTAATTTAAACTCTGTGGGTTCTCAAATGCTTCTTACTATAGATACTTTCAATCTAAGCTTCTATCTCGATACCGGGAAAAAAGAACCTGAAAGAAAACAGGTTCTTTTTGATATTTCTCTTTCGATCAAGCAAAGAGAAACTATCGCTCTGGTAGGTGAATCAGGTTCCGGAAAATCCGTTACTGCCTTATCAATAATGCGGCTTCTAGAAGATTCATCAAGTGTTGATTGCAGTGGATCTATTCATTTTGAAGGAAAGGATGTCTATCAATTAAGTAAAAATGGAATACGAGAACTTCGAGGAAATCGTGTAGCCATGATTTTCCAAGAACCAATGACTTCCCTGAATCCTGTGTATTCTATCGGAAACCAACTAATTGAACCATTACTTCTGCACCAGAACATGAACAAGTCTGATGCTATTAAAGAGGCAATCAGGCTTCTTGAACGTACCGGTATAAAGGAAGCTCCTGCACGTATGCACCTTTTCCCGCACCAGCTTTCAGGTGGCCAGCGTCAAAGAGTTATGATTGCTATGGCTCTTGCCTGTAGACCCTCATTACTAATTGCTGATGAACCAACAACTGCACTGGATGTAACAATTCAAGCGCAGATTCTCGAACTTATACAAGATTTACAGGAAGAATTGGGCATGGCTCTCCTGCTCATTACCCATGATCTTTCCATGGTACGAAAGGTTGCCGACCATGTTCACATCATGAAGGATGGCAGAATTGTTGAAAATGGTGAAACTAAAAGTATATTCAACAATCCGCAGCATCAATATACCAAACATTTAATGGATTCAGTGCCCAATGAACGACGTGTAATAAGACCTGCTAACAATCCTCTTATTGAACTTCAAAATGTAAATTGCCATTTCAAATTAAAGAGTGGCTGGAAAGGTTTTATGAAGAGGGATTATAAAATCATTCGTGCAGTGGATCAGGTAAGTCTTACGATTCATCGTGGGACGACATTTGGGCTTGTCGGTGAGTCAGGATCAGGAAAATCCACCCTCGCTAATGCGATATTAAAACTGAATAAAAGTTCAGGAAAGATTATCTTTAAAGAAAAAAATCTTCAAGTACTCTCTGGCAATGAAATGCGGTCTTTGCGGAAAAATCTGCAAATTGTCTTTCAAGATCCTTTTTCTTCTCTTTCACCACGCCTCACCACTGAACAGATTATTGGTGAAGGAATGAGAGTACATGGTATTGGAGAAAATGCAGCAGAACGACGTGAAATAGTTTCTGAAGCGCTGGTTGATGTCGGTCTTACTTCCGACATGATGCACCGGTTTCCACACGAATTCTCAGGAGGCCAGCGGCAACGAATAGCCATTGCCAGGTCCATTGTTTTAAAACCTGATTTTCTTGTTCTTGACGAACCAACTTCAGCGCTCGATATGACTATCCAGAAACAGATTCTTGAGCTTCTAAAAGAACTACAGGACAGATATGCACTTACCTATCTGTTTATCTCCCATGATCTTCGAGTGGTTCGGGCTCTTGCTGATCATGTTGCTGTGATGCAAAATGGTTTGATTGTCGAGTCAGGACCTGCAGACAAAATCTTTGAGTCTCCACAACACGAGTATACTAAACGATTATTTGAAGCGGCTCTTAGTACCCACTAAAACCCATGATTAAATAATCTTATAGCTGGGAATATGCTGAGGAGATGGAAAAAATCATTTCAAGGTACTCTATTGTGCTGCCCCTGAATGAGATTGTAACGCTACATTTCCTGCAGGAGAGTCAGGAGTTTTTCAAGCTCCGGGAGCTGGGCTGTAATCACAAGCAATGAACCGTTGCGACAATCTGTTTCCATTGCCTCAGTCACTTCCCTGAGTGCCTGAAAGCCTAGACTTGCGGCTGCCCCCTTAATGGAATGTGAACTTGCCGTCCCCATGGCAGCGTCCCCTTTTTCAATACTTTGTTTTATAATTGCAAGATCCGACAACGATGACTTTTTAAATATTTCAACTAGTTCCTGCAATAATTCCTCGTCACCGACTACTTGTTCCAATGCAAACGCTTTATCCCATCTCAAATCACTCATATATGATAGCTCCTGTTCTTTACTTTGGGAAATCGGGCATTCAATTGAGTAGAAGGAATGAATACACCTTATAAAAGGTTACCACAATACGCTTAACCTTTGCAAATAGTATAATTAGAAGGAAGAATATTAATTATTGCCTCACAGCATATAGCTCCTTCCCGTATAAAGTGACATTCTCTTTTGGAATCGTTGCATCGAACAATGGTGGACGCACACCCTCCAGGTGTCACACCGCCATCAAGAATATAGTCAATGTTATTCCCCCACAGGCTTTTGACCTCATCAGCACTTACGAGTGCAGGTTCACCACTGATATTAGCACTTGTTGCTGTGATAGCACGTCCCCAAGAGGTGCATAATCTTTGGGCAATGGTATTTGAAGAGACACGAATTGCTATATCTTTTCTATCGCCACAAAGTTTAGCTGACACATTTGTTAAAACGGGGAATATTAAGGTAAGAGGACCTGGCCAGAAAGCATAAATAAGCTTTTTATATGAGGGACAAAGAGAAACAAAACCTGAAAGATATTCAAGATTGGGTACAAGAAGAGAAAGAGCCTTACGCCCTTCTCTCTTTTTAAGTTCATAGAGTGAGGCTATGGCACGGTCATTGCTTGGGTCAACGGCTAGACCATAAAAAGTTTCTGTAGGATAAGCAACTATACCACCCTCTTTTAAGGCTGCAAGTGCCTTAGCAAAATCATGGTCGCTTGGTTGAATAGAGAAACTCATAATTAGCTTCCTATAGGCTTTGCTTTATTCTCAACTTCCTTCCCCATGGTTATTTCGTGTACGTTTTTAAGCGCTTTTGCACCAATATCAGTTCTAAAAGAAGAACCTGTCCAGGCTATATGTCCAACAGCCTTATAGGCTGAAGTAATAGCTTTTTCAAGATCCGTCCCAACTGCTGTCACACCTAGTACCCTTCCTCCTGCTGAGGCAAATTCTCCATTTTCTATTGTTGTTCCTGCATGAAAGACAACCACATCTTCAACATCGGATGCTTTTTCAAGTCCTTTGATGACCTTGCCGCTCTCATAATTACCAGGGTAGCCACCAGACGCCATGACAACACAAACTGTGGGACGTGGATCAATTTTCATCTTAATCTGATCAAGGCACTCATCAATAACAGCATCAAAAATGTCTACAACATCACTTTTAAGACGCATCAATAAAGGTTGCGCTTCCGGATCTCCAAATCGACAATTAAACTCAAGCACATTTACATTATCGCCATCAATCATAAGTCCGGCATAGAGCATTCCTTTATATGGTCTTCCTTCCTTAGCCATTCCTTGAATAGTTGGCAGCATAACCTGTTGCATAACCTGTTCTGCAATCTTTTCAGTCACCACCGGGGCAGGCGAATATGCTCCCATACCGCCTGTATTAGGCCCTAGGTCACCATCAAAAGCTGCTTTATGATCTTGAGATGTCGGTAGAGGCAGAATTGTTTTTCCGTCTGTAAAAGCGATAAATGACGCTTCTTCACCTTTCAAACATTCCTCAACAATAAGAAGATTTCCTGCATCCCCGAATGCCTTGTCCCGCATTATAAGATCAACCGCATCTTTTGCTTCTTGAACAGTTGAAGAAACAATTACTCCTTTTCCAGCAGCCAGACCATCTGCCTTAACTACCAGCGGAGCACCACATTCATCAATATATTTTTTAGCTTTTTCCCGATCATTAAAAACTTTAAATTTTGCCGATGGAATTTTATATTTTTCAAGAAATTCCTTGGTGTAGACTTTGCTTCCTTCAAGTATAGCTGCATCTTGAGAAGGACCAAAGATCCTGAGACCTTGTTGCTCAAAGATATCAACAATTCCGGCTGTTAGAGAAAGTTCAGGGCCAACAACTGTGAGATCAATTTCTTCTTTTTTAGCAAATCTGACCAGCCCGTCAACGTCAGTTACACTGAGCTCAACACATTCTGCCATGCGTTTAATACCAGCATTTCCTGGAGCACAATAAATTTTATTTACCCTGGGACTTTGATGGATTTTCCACACAAGGGCATGCTCTCTGCCACCTGATCCTATAACCAGAACTTTCATACTTTAATACTCCTGATAATTTTTAATTTCCCTATACATAAATGTGTAGACAAAAGATTGACAATTCTGCCGATGCGGATACAATGAATGAATAGTCATTCATTATATAATTCTCTGTGATTTATTCAAATTAAAAATTGCTTGTAAAATAGAAACATTCCGCTCTCCTATGAAAGTCTCAAATAAACATTCAAAAATCATTACCGCTGCAACAAAAGTTTTTGCCAAGAAAGGTTTTTTCAACGCCAGAATATCCGATATCGCCAAGGAAGCCAAGGTAGCCGATGGAACTATTTACCTTTACTTCAATAATAAGTTTGATATCCTTATCTCGGTTTTTGAAGAAGAAATCGGCAATTTAATCGAACAAGTCAACAAGCTACTCGCTGCTGAAGATGACCCAAGAAAGATGCTCGAAATTTTTGCCAGAAAGCATCTAACTGTAATGAAAAAGAATAAGAACCTAGCAGAAGTTATCCAGATTGAACTGAGACAAAGTGCCAAACTCATAAAAGATTATCGAAACAACAAATTCAGCGAATACGTAAACATCATTTCTTTCATCATAGAACTTGGGCAAGAACAGAACATTTACCGAATCTCCATTAACCCCTGCATAGCAAAACGAGCTTTTTTTGGTGCACTTGATGAAATTTCACGAATCTGGACTGTGGGTGCAACAACCGGGTTCACTGTTGAAGAAATCACCCAACAGGTTTTAGAAATATTTCTATATGGAATCCTCGAGCCCGAAACGTCCTTTCCTTGATACTATTGTTTCAGAGCTCGGCAAGAAATAACTTGAGCATCTACGGAGTCTGCGCTTACCTGGAGTCTGCGCTTACCTACTTGCCCTTTGTGCCTAATTTAAGTTCGATGCTGAAATAGCGATAACTTCAAACTCCCTCGTTCCACCTGGAGTATTTGTGATAACATCATCCCCTACTTCTTTTCCAAGAATGCTTTTTCCAAGTGGTGAGAAAACTGATATTGATCCTTTCTTAACATCAGCTTCTTCAGAGCCTAACAGCTGATACGAAACTTCCTCGTCCGT
>JAFLJO010000094.1 GCA_022712975.1 Desulfocapsa sp. | reverse complement strand
GATTCTTTGAAGATAATCAAATTCACACTCAAATTGCACTTCGATGATGATTATTTCATCCTTCTGATTTTTTACCTTGAGGTCAACCCGATTCTGCTTGTCACAATGGTTTTCCTTATTGCTCTCACTTTCAAGGATTTCAAGAATACGAATATCATCACGCAGAAGCTCACTCAGAAATCCTTCAAGAATTTCAAAATTTACCTTACTCCGCAAGAGCTTTTTCATGGCCCAATCAAAACTGACTAACCTTCTACTCGGCATATGTTCCTCACCCTTTTTTCACCGTTGATGACACTCAATAAAACCCATCTGATTGCAGTCACACCAAGTAGAGAGTAAAACAACTCTTTTGGAAAATCAATCCCCTGCCGTTGAGTAGGAAAAAGAGCCGGATTTTTTTAGAGTGTTCTTTTGAGGAAATAGGTAATGTGTCCCCGGAATTCAAGTGACGTGTCCTCATTTAATTGGGGTCTGTCCCCGATTTTTCAAACGAGCTACGTGGTAAGTGTATCACTGGGAGGACAGGAAATCTCCGTTTTCCTCTTGACGTTACTTATCATAGATGTCCCCTATTTTCTATTTTTGTGGCACAAAATGTTGTATTCCTAGCTAAGTTATTGATTATTAGTTGTAAAAAACACCTGTGTTTCTGTTTTTCCCTATCTATTTTGCTATTTTGTGGTTTTCTTTTTAAAGCCAACCATTAAAAACAGGCTTGTGTTTTTAAATGAACGAGTGTACGCTTTATTGCATGAAAAGAAATATCGATAGCGAACTGCTGAAATGGAAAAAGAGATCGCGCCGCAAACCATTGATTCTTCGGGGAGCACGTCAGGTTGGCAAAACCTATTCGCTTAAAACGTTTGGTGTTTCTTTTGATTCACTTGTGATCGTTGATCTAGAAAAAAATCCTGCATTACACAAAGTTTTTGGAGGGGATCTTTCTGCCTCCCGGCTCATTGCCGACCTGGAAGTGATGTTGGGTCAGAAAATCACACCTGGCAAAACGTTATTATTTATTGATGAAATTCAGTCCTGCCCGAGAGCTATTATAGCTCTACGATATTTTTACGAAGAAATGCCGGATCTACATGTGGTTGCTGCGGGATCGCTATTGGAATTTGCTCTGCAGGATATTTCATTTCCTGTTGGCAGAATTCAATTCCTGCATCTTCGACCGCTCTGTTTTGCTGAGTACCTGTCTGCAATTGGCAACGAAATAGCGGCTGAGTATGTCAGGGCTCCGCCATGCCAGCTTTCGCCTGGCATTCACTCCGCCCTTTGTGACGAGCTTCGCCGTTATTTTTTTATTGGAGGAATGCCGGAAAGCGTTAAAGCTTTCACTGATACAGGGTCTTTGCAGGAATCATTCGAAGTACAATCAGAGATTATTGAAACATATCGCCTCGATTTTGGTAAATATGCCCCACGGGCAGATAAATTATGTCTCAACAATGTGCTGATATCCGTTGCCAGATATGTTGGCCAGCAAATTAAATATGCAAAACTTGCCGAGGGATATTCAAATCCAACCCTTAAAAAGGCTTTTGACCTACTTTGCCTTGCGAGGATCATTAGAAAAGTACCATCGGCCGATCCATCAGGCTTGCCACTCGGTGCTTCTGCCTCTGCGAAAATATTCAAGGCCATTCTTGTGGATATCGGCCTTTTTCGTCATCTTTCTGGAATGCCGGTTGATGTAGAATATGGCAAAAGTCAATTGCTTAGTATTTTTCGGGGCGCAATGGCTGAGCAGTTTGTTGGTCAGGAGATGGCAGTTGCCCAATCAGAATCGCTACATTATTGGTCTCGGCAGGCTAAAAGCAGTTCTGCAGAGATTGACTATCTTGCCATCATTAATAACAGAATACATCCAGTCGAGGTAAAAAGTGGGCCGGCCGGACGTTTAAAAAGTTTGCATCTGTTTTTACAGACATACAAAGATTGTGGGTCGGGACTGATTTTTTCAGATAGTATTTACGCCGAACTTCCTGAGCAAAACATCATATTTTTACCTTTATATTTTGCATACTCCGCTACTCACTCTATCAAGCGACAAAGCAACGACAAATAGGGTCATAGGAATGGGGGACAGACCGTGATTGTTTTTATTGTGGTCTGTCCCCTAGTCGCTTCCAAGCCAAAAGTTGACAAGTATATTTTGTTGACGTATACTATAAAAATAACAGCCCGTCGCTAAATGCATGTGTCGGGAAGCCAAAGTTTCTGTGGGTATTGTTCCTATGTCGGTTGCTAAATACCTAGTACCCTCTCTGCCCGCAGGGTATCCTGTTCCAGGAGGTAAGATATGAACACAAAGTTAACACTAAGACTAGATGGTCATTTAATTGCGTCAGCCAAAGAATATTCCGCAGAAACCGGGAAATCAGTATCTAAAATCGTCGCTGACTTTTTCGTAATAATCAAAAATGAAAAATTAAAAGAAAACAATTCAACCACCCCAACTGTTCAATCTCTCAAAGGAATTCTAAAAAATACTGATTTGTCAAAAGGTGAGTACAAAAAATATTTAGAAGAAAAACATTTATGAAAGTACTTTTTGACACAAATATTATCCTGGATGTTCTTTTAGATCGAAATCCTTTCGCTGACCATGCTTCTTTTTTAATGTCCAAGGTTGAAAAATCTGAGATCAACGGGTTTCTATGTGCAACTACAGTAACAACCGTTCATTACCTATTGTCAAAATACCTTGATAAAAAACAAGCCATAATTAGCATCAATTCACTAATGGCTTTGTTTGAGGTTGCTTCAGTTAATCGTGTAGTTATTGAAAGTGCATTAAAATCACTATTCACAGATTTTGAAGATTCTGTTCTGCATGAATCAGCAAGACACGCAGGAGTAGAGTACATTATCACTAGAAACATTAAGGATTTTAAAAGAGCAAAAATTCCAGTATTCACACCAACAGAATTCTTGAGTATGCTCGAATCACTGCGTAGAAAATAGGGGACTAGACTGAGATTGTTTTAATTGGGGTCTGTCTCCTATTCGCACTAAAAATGGAGATAACAATGAAGTCACAACTTGTTTCAGTATTTGATCTTAGCCCTCCTGAAAAATTACAATTAGTAGAAGACTTATGGGATGATTTAGCAGCAAATCAGTTAGAAATTCCCATGCATGAGTGGCAAAAAGAAGAATTAAACCGCCGTAAGGCTAATTTAATGAAAAATCCAGGAACAGGGCTATCGTGGGAACAGGTTAAATATAATATCAAAAATCGCTATGGATGTTGAATTAATAATTGCTCCAGAAGCTCAACAAGATGTTGAGCAGGCATGTAATTGGTATGAAGATCACAAGATTGGTTTAGGAGAAGAATTTCTCACTTGTGTGGATGCCTGCATTCACTCAATTTGTCGCTCTCCAAAACTGTATCCTAAAATCTTTGAAAAATATCGAAGGGCATTAATTCGGCGTTTCCCTTACGCGATTTTCTATGAGTACAATGTGAAAACGATTTATATTTACTCCATTTTTCATACAGCTCAGGATCCAACCAAGTGGCGGAATCGTTTAAGTTGATTGATTTAAAGGGGAAAATAGGGGGCAGACCATGATTGTTTTAATTGGGATCTGTCCCGATGTACTCTATTTTTGCTATTTTTTTAAGGAGAAATTTAATGGCAGTGATTAAAGTTCATACGGAACACGCTTCAGCAAAAACTGTTTTATCCGAAGCCGTGCAGGCTGAAAAAAATCGTATAAACTATGCCTTACAGTTAGGAAAGAAAAAAATAGATTTTTTTGAGGAAAAATATAACGTCTCATCTGAAGTGTTCCTACGTACTTGGACTGCTGAAAATCTGGTGGGAAAAGATATCGAATATACAGAGTGGGCAGGTGAGGCAAAACTACACTTCCGTCTTCGTGAGAGACTGGCGATTCTAAAAGGAATTGAGTATGTCGATTAATGAGTACCTGGCTTCCATACGCCGTGCCGTTGAGCGGTTGGATACTTACGGTTTTGCTGAATCAATCATTTTCCAGGAAGAAATAAGAGCCGGAAAGCAGGCCATTATCAAAGCTGAGATCGTTTTAGTCGATGGCTCTTGCCTGATTATAAGGGAGTATGTCTGTAACAAATACGGTATTGAGAGGCTAAGTTATGCTTATCAATATCAGGATAGAGAAGGAATTCTTATTTTCCGTTACGATAACGCAGCCCATAAGCCAAAGCTTGCAATGGCTGAACATAGGCATTCTCCCGATGGTATTAACATAGCAAGTCCGCCAGACATGGCGGACTTGGTGGATGAAGTTATCGGGCACTTATAAAAAGAGATAGAAAATGGAATTCGTAGACGTCTGATACGTCGGTTCCCGTATTCAATTCTTTACTATATTGATGACGGCGAGGTAGTCATAAAAAAAAGGGGACAAACTGAGATTGTTTTAATTGGGGTCTGTCCCCTATTTATTTACTATTTATTTAATTTATGGAATATCGAGCCTGATGGACATCCGCACAGTGTTGAGAGTACTTGCGTCACCCCATGAAGTAACTCCGGTAGCTCCATCCCGTAATACGCATTTCCCATTAGCAGGATCAACCTGTCCATCAATCATTTTATCCAGAGCCCATGCCAAATCCGTTGGTACATTATATAGCATTAGAATATTATTTCTTTCTCCAAAGTCCGTTCTATTGTATAGGTACAATGTAATGGTCTGATTGCCA